>JBJOIB010000252.1:0-4902 GCA_046047375.1 Bacteroidota bacterium | reverse complement strand
GAATTCGGAAAGATGGGTTAAATTGCAGCCCCAACGAAATGACCGATGGAAACAGTAGCACCATATCAACCGAAGAATAAAATTCGAGTCGTTACAGCAGCAAGCTTATTTGATGGTCACGATGCGGCCATCAACCTCATGCGCAGAATCATACAGAGTTCTGGGTGTGAAGTTATACACTTAGGCCATGATCGCAGCGTAGAAGAGGTTGTAGACACGGCGATTCAAGAAGATGCTCAGGCAATAGCCATGACCTCCTATCAGGGTGGGCATATTGAGTATTTCAAGTACATGTATGATTTGTTGAAGGAACGTGGGGCGTCTCATATTCGCATATTCGGTGGTGGTGGTGGAACCATCCTGCCGTCTGAAATAGAAGAACTGCATGCCTACGGTATAGCTCGTCTGTATCATCCGGACGATGGACGCAGATTGGGTTTGCAAGGGATGATCAACGATTTAGTGGAGCGATGTGACTTCCCCACCGGAGCGCACTTGAATGGTGAGGTAGATGCACTACGTGCCGATAATCCCGGTGTTATTGCCCGATTGATCAGCGCTGTAGAAAACTATCCTGATGAGAATCGCGACCTGATGAACCGTCTCGCCTCTCAAGCTGATAGCACAGGCATTCCGGTTTTAGGTATAACTGGAACTGGGGGAGCTGGAAAATCGAGCATGGTGGATGAGTTGGTTCGCCGATTTCTTATTGATTTTGAAGATAAGCGCATTGCCATCGTTTCAGTTGATCCATCGAAAAAGAAGACAGGAGGTGCGTTGTTGGGCGATAGAATCCGCATGAACTCTATCCGCAATTCGCGCGTTTACATGCGATCGTTGGCCACACGCCAGAGTAATCTAGCGTTGTCGAAATACGTATCTGAAGCGCTTGTTATTCTTAAGGCTGCCGGTTTTGATTTAATCATTTTGGAAACATCTGGTATTGGCCAGAGCGACACCGAGATCATGGATCACAGTGATGTTTCTCTTTACATCATGACCCCTGAATTTGGAGCTGCCACGCAGTTGGAAAAGATCGATATGTTGGATTTCGCTGATGTGGTAGCGATCAATAAATTTGACAAGCGGGGCGCCCAGGATGCTTTGCGCGATGTTAAAAAACAGTACAGGCGCAACCATCAGTTGTGGGATGCTGCTGATGAGGATATTCCTGTTTTTGGAACTATAGCTTCACAATTCAACGATCCCGGAACCAATCGTCTTTACAGCAAAATCATTCAGACACTTGTTTCGAAAACAGGTGTATCACTTCCTTCGCGCTTTGGCATGAGTGAGGGTGAATCCGAAAAAATCTTTATCATCCCCCCTCATCGCACCCGTTATTTGAGCGAGATCTCGGAGAATAACCGCAATTATGATCGTTGGGTAGATCAACAATGCGCCATTGCACGGCAGATATACGCCTTGCGCGCATCGAAACAGAGCATTATCGGGGCTGGTTTGGAAGATGAAGGCCGCCTTCTGAAAGGACTGGAGGAACGTATCAATCAGCTGCAACTGGATCTTGATCCGCGCAATTTGCGAATGCTGGAAGACTGGGATCTGACCTTGAAGAAATACAAAGATCCGGAGTTCATTTTCAAAGTGCGCGACAAGGAGATTCGACTTGCTACCCACACCACTTCCCTATCGAATCAGCAAATTCCGAAAGTTGCTTTACCGAAATACAAGGACTGGGGAGATTTGCTCCGATGGATGTTGCAAGAGAACGTTCCTGGGGAATTCCCATACACCGCAGGTATTTATCCTTTCAAAAGAGAAGGCGAAGACCCAACACGCATGTTCGCTGGGGAAGGTGGGCCTGAGCGCACGAATAAGCGCTTCCACTACGTATCTCTCGGCATGCCCGCGAAACGTTTATCTACTGCCTTTGACAGCGTTACATTGTACGGCAATGACCCGGGCATTCGGCCTGATATTTACGGTAAAATTGGCAACAGTGGTGTTTCCATCTGCTGTTTGGATGATGCAAAAAAATTATATAGCGGATTTGATCTAACCGATGCATTGACAAGTGTCTCTATGACCATAAACGGTCCGGCGCCAATGATGCTAGGATTCTTCTTGAATGCCGCTGTTGATCAAGAATGTGAAAAGTACATACGCGCAAAAGGATTAGAAAATAAGGTTGAATCAGTCTTAAAAGCGAAATGGGATGACAGAGGATTGGAACGTCCGCGATATCAAGGCGATCTTCCTGAAGGCAACAACGGTTTGGGCTTGCTCCTGCTGGGATGTACCGGTGATGAAGTGTTACCGAAAGACGAGTATCTGCGCATTAAGGCGGATACTTTGAGTAAGGTACGGGGAACGGTTCAAGCAGACATTCTTAAGGAAGATCAGGCTCAAAACACCTGTATCTTCAGCACCGAGTTTGCGCTACGCCTGATGGGAGATGTGCAAGCATACTTCATCGACCACAATGTCAGAAACTTCTATTCGGTTTCAATTTCCGGTTATCATATCGCCGAGGCAGGCGCCAATCCTATCACCCAATTGGCGTTTACGCTTGCCAATGGATTCACATATGTGGAGTACTATTTGTCGCGCGGTATGGACATCAACAAATTTGGTCCGAATCTATCTTTCTTCTTTTCCAATGGTGTCGACCCTGAATATGCCGTAATAGGCCGTGTAGCGAGAAGGATTTGGTCGAAAGCCCTTAAAAACAAATACCAAGGTGATCCCCGAGCGCAAATGTTGAAGTATCACATTCAAACATCCGGAAGGTCATTGCATGCTCAGGAGATTGATTTCAATGACATTCGGACCACTTTGCAAGCATTGTATGCGATCTATGACAACTGTAATTCATTGCACACCAATGCCTATGACGAGGCCATCACTACTCCTACTGAAGAATCAGTGCGCAGGGCCATGGCCATTCAATTGATCATCAACAAGGAGTTGGGGCTTGCTAAGAATGAAAACCCGGTTCAAGGGTCGTTTATCATCGAAGAATTGACCGACCTTGTGGAGGAAGCCGTTCTATCTGAATTTGATCGTATTACAGAGCGCGGAGGTGTTCTCGGAGCGATGGAAACAATGTATCAGCGCAATCAGATTCAAGAAGAGAGCATGCATTATGAAATGTTGAAACACACCGGTGAGTATCCGATCATCGGCGTGAATACCTTCCTGAATAAAAAAGGATCGCCAACCATCGTTCCGGCTGAAGTTATTCGGGCTACTACCGAAGAGAAAGACTATCAGATTGCCATGTTGAAACACCTACACTCATGTATGGAAGAACGCTCCAGTGATGCAATCCATCGCATTAAAGAAGCTGCTGTTCAGAATGAGAACGTCTTTGAACAACTCATGGATGCTGTAAAATACTGCTCACTGGGGCAGATTACCCAAGCCATGTTTGAGGTTGGCGGACAATACAGACGAAACATGTAAAGCATTCTCAACGATAAAAGACGCTTCCCTTGAGGAGGCGTTTTTTTTTACCATTTAAACCGCTTGGCCAATACATTGAGAGTGACGCCAGCAATCACGAAGAATATACCTAAGAGACTTAGTGGTTGCAACGATTCGTGGAAGACAAACTCACCAATCAGAATAGCGAACACGGCTCCAACATACTTAAACGGCGTTATTACCGATGCATCAGCACGGTGAAGGGAAAATGACAGTAGAACTTGGGCAAAAACACTTATAACACCTACTGCAATTCCGATCATCCATTCGTTTGTAGCCATCGGCACCCAATCGAGAGCCGAGTATCCGCCCATGATGGGCGTTGCGAGTAGGTGAAACCAGAGGACAATTCCCACGGGGTGATCCGTGCCTTTGCATTTGATGGTAGCAAAGTATGAGATTGCGGCAAAGAATGCGGATAATACGCCAATACCGAGCATCCACATACTGATACGCGTATCAAACCCTTTCACCATCAGTACACCTGAAATAGCCATACCAAGAAACACCCATTGAATCTTTCTTACTTCTTCACGAAGGAAGTACATGGTAAGCAGCATGGTAAAAATCGGCGACAGGTATTGAATAACCGTTGCGCTAGCGAGTGGAATTTGCTGAACTGTGTAGAAGAACATCGACAGGGCTATCATTCCAAAAAAACCACGGATAAACAGCCATTTTCTGTTGTAGCCCAATAGTTTGATGCCCTTCATCTTCAGGTACACGACACACATAATGAGCGAAGTGAGCGAGCGCATGAAGACAATCTGCGATGTTGGGAGGTAGCCAATCATTTTAACAAAAACGTTGGCCAGCGAAAACAGCGCCACCGACATCAACACCAAACCAATAGCCCCAATTCGCATAGGTACAAAAGTAAAGAGGCCGATGTAAAAATCGGCCTCTTTGATCTGTTATTATCTAAATACCATGATATGTCCGGAAAACTCCTGGTGTTCCGCACTGTGGACCGGCTTAACCGATAAACGATACAGGTAGATCTCGTCTTTCACATAATAATCACCTTGGGCGTGTTCTCCGAGCCATGCTTCGTTCGGATCATTTGATCTGAAGACGACTTCACCCCATCGGTTGAAAATCAGCAATTCATACGTTTCTGCATCGAAAGCCGAACCAAGCGGAAGGAAGAAGTCGTTCTTACCATCATTGTTCGGGGTAAATGCATTGGGAATGTACATCGCAAATGGTTCTTGAACGAAATAAGCGATGATCGTGTCTGGTTGTTGGATGGTAAAGTTAACCGCCGCGTCTTTAGGATTAGGCAATCCTACGTGGTGATTCGCTTCCCAACGATCGAAAAACCAGAAAGATTCTGCAACAGCCGCAAAAGGAAGTGGTTCATTTGCTGCCAGTTGTCCGGTCCACTCGTCGTACACTACGAAAGCATTATTCACTAGAGCTGAACCTGCGCCTACTGGCTCCACTTTCACAACA
>JBJOIB010000251.1:0-4193 GCA_046047375.1 Bacteroidota bacterium | reverse complement strand
ACACCCTTACGTTTCGTGAAGTAGAATTCTTGGAAGCAAAGCACGTCTACTTCATTATCGTCGAGAAACTCAAAAATCTGATCCCGTGTATCCGAGCCTTCTGTCCAATTGTACAAATCGAACAGCCGAACATTGTAGCTCATCACCCTTAGATCTGCCTCTTCTGCTTCCCCAAAGCCGAAAGCGATTGTTCGTTGTGTGAGGCTACCTGTCAGAATCAACGCAACACCTATGAGCGCGGCAGAGCGCCAGCGTTTCCTCAGGAGCATAAAAAGCAAATTCAAGACAGCCAAAAGGAGCCAAAACGGGTAAGAAAGTCCAAAAAGTGCGAGCCACGCCTGTTTCTCGGGCGAAACCTGGGTGCTCAGCCAGGCGAACAAGAGTCCACCCAAAGCTACCATCCAGGAAATGCGCAGAATAGCAGAATACACAAACAGGAATGCCCTCTTCATCTTAGATGTCTTTGCCGTACTTCGCTAGAAACTCTTTTTCATCTCGGGAAAGACTGTCGTAGCCACCACGGGATATTTTGTCTAAGATAGCATCAACACGTTTCTGTCGGGCAATCTTCTTAGAATTAAAGTCATCATCGCTTACCGGGCGTTGATTTCCAGGCTTCTTTACCACCCGCATTTTACCTGGTTTCAACCACGTGCTGATTCGATTCAAGGCTTTTTCCATAGGGCTGTTCAAGTCACGGCCTTTTCGCATTTGAATCATCAGAAGGAATCCGTATAAAGCTCCACCCAAATGGGCTAGATGTCCACCTGTATTCCCTCCACCTAAGCTCAAATAGTCCAGTAGAATGTAAATCAGCGCCAGCCACTTCAATTTGATTGCTCCAAAAAACATCAGCCGCACTTCCATATCGGGTGTATAGGTAGCCATGGCAATGAAAATAGCCATAACCGCAGCTGAGGCGCCAACAGCGGGACCACCTACCGAAGGGAATATCAAACTCACAATGAAAAGGAACAAAAATCCGGCTATGCCCCCCATCAGGTATGTAGAAAGCAACTTCTTTGATCCGAATAAGCCGCTAAACATGCGTCCAATAAAATAAAGCATGAGCATGTTGAAGAGCAAATGCATGATGCCCGCATGCACAAACATGTGGGTTATGATGCTCCACGGCTTGAGGATGAGATTTGAAATGCGTGTATCTACTGAAAGATAGAATGATGACAAGGCCAAATCTGTAAGAGCAGTGATCTTAAACAAAGACCCAATACCTCCGACGGTAAAGATGATCACAAACACAGCGACATTCACGGCTATGAGCCGTTCCGTCATGCCAAATCGCTTCCAGTTATCCCTTATGGCTTGCCACATGTTGCCTTGCGCCTGTTAATAGAAATGATTCCGTTCTTTCTGCCACTTTTTTAGCAACAAATATCCAAACAACATTCCGCCCAAATGCGCGAAGTGTGCCACATTGTCACCCGGGTTATTCTGAAAGGCCAAATAGAATTCAATGGCGCCATACCCCATCACAAACCACTTAGCCTTGATCGGAATGGGCGGAAATAGTAGCATGAGTTGCGTGTTGGGGAAGAGTACCCCGAAACCGAGCAGGATTCCGAAAACAGCACCTGATGCCCCCACCACAGGCATGATATATGAATATGCGGCGGGTATATTCGGAAGTTGATTGATATCGGTGAAAAAGGACCCGGTAGCTTGGAAGATCATAAAGCCGTTCACAAACTGGTGCAAGAAAAAAGCACCCAAACCAGTAACAGTGTAGTAAATCAGGAACCGCTTAGCACCCCACACCCTTTCAAGCGTAGATCCAAACATATACAGCGCGAACATGTTGAAGAAAATATGCGTGAAGCCATGATGGTCGTGCATGAACATGTGCGTGATGATCTGCCATGGCTGAAACATGGGAGATGCGGGATAATAGCCACCCAGCTTGGCGGTTAGAAGAGGTAAACCATTGATATTTCCTCCGAGTGCCAATGTTGCCAAATACAGCAAAACATTGATGATGATGATGTTTTTTATGACAGGTGTCAATGGCTGCATGGTCACATAAATTTAGTGGTAAACTCTTCGGGAGTAAAGGTAACAACAGCCTTCTTTCCCCGAGGAGAATAATTCGGTACTTCACATGCAAACAACTGGTCTATCAGCGTATGCATTTCTTCTTGTTGCAAAATCTGTCCGCGCTTTATGGATGATGCCGCCGCCAGTCCTGCCGCCAGTCTGTGTTCCTGACTTTCACCAGGATCGAGGTCGGAGCGCAGTTGATGCAAAACATCATTGAGTAGTTCCTCTGGGTCTTGCTGCTTTCCTTCAGCCGGCACTCCTCGCACAACTACTTCTTGTCCGCCAAAGTCTTCCACATCAAATCCCATTTGCTGCAAAATATCTTGAGAAGAGACAATCATGGCGTGGTCACTGGCAGACAAGTGGAGGGTTTGCGGGAAGAGCAATTGCTGGCAACCGTGTCCACCTTCAATGCGTAAAAAGTGTTCGAACAGGATGCGTTGGTGAGCCCTTTGTTGGTCAATCACCATCATTCCGCTGCGTATCGAAGTTACAATATACGATTTCCCTACCTGAAACACAGGCGCACGCCTCACCTCCTGTTTGTCATCCTCCTCGCGATTCGTCAGTATTTGTTCCGGCGGTGAAACCGGCTGAGGGTTGCGAATCACCTCGTAAAGGTCTTTCCAGCTATCGCCAGCGTGTTTGATAAAAGAACTCTGTCCCGGACTCATGGCAGATTTCGTCGTTCCCTGAGTAGCAAACGGGTTGTAATTCGGGTTGATCGTGATTCCAGGCATGGGCACGGGCCGGTCTTTCGGTGGCAAAGTGATTTGAAACGCATTTTCCGTCTCAAAATCAAGCGTTGGAGCCACCTGAAACTGTCCGAGAGAGCGTTTCACTGCTGATCGCAGGATGGAATAGATAGCCCGTTCTTCCGTAAATTTCACTTCGGTTTTCGTAGGGTGTATATTTACATCCAGTTGCGCAGGATCTACTTCCAGAAATAAGGCGTACAACGGAAAACTACCTTCAGGAATCAAGCCTTCTAGGGCTGCCGTTACTGCGTGATGAAGGTACGAATGGCGAATAAATCGATGATTGACGAAAAAAAACTGTTCGCCGCGTGTTTTGCGGGCAAACTCTGGCTTTCCTATGAAGCCGGAAATCTGCACTAAATCGGTTTGTTCATCAACAGGCACAAGGCGCTCATCGTACTTTGCTCCAAATAGCGCCACCATGCGCTGACGAAGGGTACCACGTGTCAAATGGTAGACTTCTGATCCGTTGTGGTGCATCGACATGGCAACATCCGGATGGGCGAGTGCTACACGCTGAAATTCATCCATCACATGCCGTGTTTCTACCACATCTGTCTTCAGAAATTGCCTACGAGCAGGGATGTTATAAAACAGGTTCTTGACGGAAAAGGAAGACCCAATAGAACACTGGCATGGGCTAGACTCCTCAATTTTAGAGGCATCAATGCGCACCAAGGTACCGAGTTCATCTTCGGCTCTGCGTGTTTTTAATTCTACTTGAGCAACGGATGCGATTGAAGCCAATGCTTCTCCACGAAAACCCTTGGTTTGCAACCTGAACAGGTCTTCAGCTTGTGCTATCTTAGAGGTAGCATGTCGTTCGAAGCACAAACGCGCATCTCCTTGACTCATCCCCTGGCCATTGTCAATCACTTGAACCAAGGTTCTACCTGCATCTTTTAATATGAGTTGAACGGTGTCGGCTCCGGCGTCAATGGCATTCTCTAAAAGTTCTTTCACAACTGAAGCCGGACGTTGAACAACCTCTCCCGCCGCAATCTGATTCGCCACATGATCCGGTAGCAACTGAATTATATCAGTCATTTTTCAATATGTTCAGCGATTTTACAAAGTCTGTCTTCTCCGCCCAATCTAAGCCTTTCCATAGACCAATAACCAAGCCGATCAAAATGATCACCAAACGAAAAATGCGCATTCGAGCGTCTTGGCGCTGCTGGGCCTTTCGTGCGCGAAAATCAAATTTCCTCCGTCGGGTAAACGTGCCTAATTCCTCGTCGCGCTCAGCATCTTCGAGCTGTTTAATGCGCTCATCGATCCTGGCTTGTTGCGGATCGTAAAGCGGTGAACGGAACTGAAAGCGACGCGGTTCGGTGCGAATATTCCTGAAAGGGCTTCTAAGTTTAGGTGCTTCCATGG
>JBJOIB010000250.1:0-11336 GCA_046047375.1 Bacteroidota bacterium | reverse complement strand
GAAATACAAGCTTCAGATAGGGAAATTAAGGGTCAAGCCGAAATAAGTTGGCTGCATGGGGCTCCAGCAGATAGGTTGCGAACGCAAATTGAAATGACGCTGATTAAAACCAAAACAACCTTCCCATCATACAGTTCTTACACTTTTGATGATCCTTCCAAAGAGTTTTACTCCAGTGTTATTCCTCTGGCAGACCAGAACACGGATGGTTCAGGAAAGTTGAATTTTACAGCTAAACTCCCGGATTATTTTGATCCTCCCGGAAAAATGCAAGCAATACTCACTACGAGAGCATATGAAAAAGGTGGTGACTTTAGTATTGATGAAATTTCAGTAGGATACTCCCCTTACACTTCTTATTGCGGTCTTTCAATGCCGAAAGGTGACAAAGAGCGAGGCATGCTACTTACAGATACTACGCACAAAATTCTTGTCCAATCTGTCGATCCTGAAGGAAAACCACTGGGCGGTAGAAAGATTAGATTTGAACTTTTCAAAGCATCGTGGCGTTGGTGGTGGGAGACTGGTAACGACAATACAAGCAGCTATGCCGGTTCCGAAAGCTATGATTTGCTTTCTGGCGGTACTATAACAACTGATAGTAAAGGAAAAGGTAATTTCCCTATCAAAATTCATTACCCTGATTGGGGTAGATATTTCGTGAAAATCACGGATGTGGAAAGTGGCCATTCCGCCGGCAACTTTGTCTATATCGATTGGCCAGGATGGGCAGGTAGAGCTCAAAGAGATAATCCTGAAGGAGCTACCATGCTCTCGATTGTCAGCGATAAATCGAACTACGCGACAGGCGACGTTGCAAAAATCACATTTCCAGGATGCGATAATGGCAGAGCACTCATAACAGTAGAAGATGGAGCTTCCGTTATCCAATCAGAATGGGTTGCCGTGAAAGCGGGAAGCAATACTTTCAACTTACCCCTTTCCGACAATTTCACACCGAATGTTTATGTACAAATCATGCTAATCCAGCCGCATAAGCAAACGTTGAATGACGCACCTATTCGAATGTATGGCCTCCTCCCTATTCACGTTGAAAATCCTGCAACGCGTTTGGTTCCAGTAGCTTCTGTTCCCAAGGAAATCAAACCAGAAAGTGAATACAACATTGCGGTTAGTGAAGAAAGTGGACGACCTATGACCTATACTTTAGCAATTGTCGACGAAGGATTACTTTCATTAACCAGATTTAAAACCCCTGATCCGCACGCCTTTTTTTATGCCAAAGAAGCTCTTGGCGTGCAAACGTTCGATCTTTATGATGATATCATTGGCGCATACGGTGCCGATATGAAAGCATTGCTAGCAGTGGGCGGAGACGAGTCGCTTTCAGCGGATGCGGGTAAAAAAGCAAATCGCTTCACTCCTGTTGTAAAGTTCATTGGTCCATTTGAACTTAAGCCTGGTCAGAAAGTGAATCATAAATTAAAGATGGGCAACTACGTTGGATCCGTCAGGGTAATGGTAGTTGCAAAAAATGATCATTCCTATGGCAGCGTAGCGCACGAAGTTCCTGTTAGAAAACCACTTATGGTTCTGGCTACTTTGCCACGAATTCTCGGTCCTGGAGAAGAAGTGGACCTTCCTGTTAGCGTCTTTGCCATGGACAGCAAGGTGAAGAATGTTCAAGTTAAAACCGCTGTTAGCAACGGTTTGAAAATATCAGGTGATGCTTCAAAATCAGTGTCATTCAGCCAGATTGGCGAGAAAACTACCGTTTTCAAGCTGCGCACGAATGAATCAATAGGCAAGCAAAAAGTTCAAATCACAGCATCTGGCGGAGGTGAAACATCCACCTATGAAATAGAGTTTGAGGTACGGAATCCAAACCCTTACGTATCGAACTTCATTGACGCCACACTAGCAAGTGGTGAAACCCAAACATTCGACTTTGACCAGATTGGTATGATTGGCACCAATACCAATGTTCTAGAAGTTTCCACTTTCAGGCCTTTGAACCTGGGAAGAAGACTCGACTATCTGATTCAATATCCACACGGATGTGCTGAACAAACAACTTCGGCGGCCTTCCCTCAACTTCTACTAAGCGACGCAGTGGAGCTATCAAAACAACAAAAGGAACGCATCGCCAATCATGTCAATTCGGCAATAGCAAAACTCGAACAGCACCAATTAAGTAACGGAGGATTCACCTATTGGCAAGGAAACAATTTCGCTAATGATTGGACCACCATTTACATAGCTGACTTCCTCATCGAAGCTAAAGAACGTGGTTATAGCGTAAATTCTGAGGTACTCGATTTATGGTGCAAGTACGAAACAGCTGCTGCTAAAGCGTGGAGAAAAAATCGAAATAATCAGGATTATCGCGGCGACATAGTGCAACCATATCGACTCTTGGTGCTTGCAAAATATGGGAAAGCAGAACTTAGTAGTATGAATCGACTCCGAGAAGATCAGGAATTGTCGAATCAAGCGAAGTGGATGCTTGCAGCAGCCTATAACCTTGCTGGTAAGCCTGAAGTTTCACAAAAAATCAGCGCGAACTTATCATATGATCCTTATGTTTCGAAAAACAACTGGTATTATGGTTCGAGAAACCGAGACCTAGGACTAACAGTTCAATCCATGGTTCTCAGTGGAAAACGAAAAGAGGCTACTAAGGCAGCAATAGAATTAACTGATTATGTAAACAGTGCCGAAATTTACAACACACAAGAAACGGCCTTTATGCTCATTGGAATTGGTAGTTATCTCAAGGGAGAGCCTAAAGGAAGTTCGAAATATAGCTTCGATTTAAATGGTGTGGCATCAGGCGATAAAACACCAACGAAGGCAGCTGCAATGCATAACTTAAAAATTTCTAAACAAGCTGGCAACAAGCTAGTTGTTCGAAATAACGGTTCTTCTACATTGTATGTTAGACTCAAAAGATCAGGACAGCCCCTTGCGGATGAAGTGACTGCTGAGCAAAACAATTTATCTGTAAACGTGTCGTTCACAGACACCGAGGGCAACAGTCTGGATCCGAAAGAAATTATTCAAGGAACGGACATAGTCATCAAGATTGAAGCTTCACACGCGTCAAGAGTACTCGGCAGAATGAATGACTTAGCCTTATCTGCGATTGTTCCATCAGGCTGGGAAATTCTCAATGATCGATTGTTGAGCAGTGCTATCATGAAATCATCGAGTGTTGACTTCAAAGACATCCGAGATGATCGGGTATCGCATTATTTCTCACTAAATCAGCGAGAGACAAAAACCTTCTATATACGTATCAATGCTGCATATATTGGGACGTATTATATGCCTGGTATATTATTGGAAGACATGTACAATCTTGAAAATTTTGCTCGAACATCAGGCATGTGGGTTCGTGTTATTGAACCAAGTGTTTTGTAACTTGCAACCGACAAAAGCAACTTTTATGACTCAAGAAATTCGCCAATTGGAACCGAAGGCACTTTGGAATTGTTTTGCAGATTTGAATGCTATCCCAAGGGCTTCGAAAAAAGAAGATCAAGTAATTTCTTTCGTTAAGTCCTTTGGCGAGAAACTCGGTTTGGAAACGATCGAAGATTCAGTAGGAAACGTCATTATTAGAAAGCCTGGAACAATTGGATATGAGCATAAATCGATGGTGATTTTGCAAAGTCACCTAGACATGGTACATCAAAAAAATGCTTCCACACAGTTTGATTTTGATCGCGAAGGGATCAAGATGTTTATTGAAAATGACTGGGTGAAGGCTGATGGTACCACTTTGGGCGCGGATAATGGAATAGGGGTAGCGAGCATTATGGCACTTTTAGCCTCAGATAATATCCCTCATCCGCCGCTTGAGGCGTTGTTTACCATCGATGAAGAAACGGGCATGACGGGGGCACTTGGCTTAAAAGGTGGACTCCTCAAGGGGAGTATACTCTTGAATCTTGACACTGAAGATGATGACGAACTAACCATAGGTTGTGCGGGTGGAGTTGATATCACAGGTCAAGGTAATTACGAACTCGAGGATACTGCAGATGAGATGACCGGCTTTCGATTGATTGTCCGAGGCCTAACGGGCGGCCATTCTGGAATGGATATCCACCGGGGAAGGGGAAATGCTAATAAGCTAATGAATCGGCTACTCTATAAAGTTCATGAGTTGTATGGCGTTCGAATTAGTCATTTAGAAGGAGGTAGTTTGCGAAATGCTATTCCACGGGAGTCGTTTGCCATACTTGCTGTGCCGATTAATCAGCAGGAAAGCTTCAAAAAGCACATAGCAGACTCAGCCAAACTGCTTAAAAAGGAGTACCATACAACCGACCCAAACTTGGCTATTGAGTTAATTGCAGCGGAGCTTCCGAAAACAGTAATGCAAGAAGAATTTCAAGATCGTTTCATTGCTTCTATTTATAGTTGTCCAAATGGAATTTATCGCATGAGTCCAGACATTGACGGATTGGTTCAAACCTCGAATAACATTGCGCGTATAGTAGCAAAAGATGGTGAAGTCAGTGTGATGTGTTTGGCACGCAGTTCTTCTGACACTGAGAAAGTAGACATAGGCCAATCGGTCTCTTCCTCTTTAGAATTAGGCGGGCTTACAGTAACATTTAGTGGTTCTTATCCGGGATGGCAGCCAAAGCCTGAAAGTGAAATAGTAACCTTGATGCGGCAATTGTACGGTGAATTATTTAGAGGGGAGCCGAAAGTTTTAGCTTGCCATGCTGGTCTTGAGTGCGGAATTCTTGGAACACATTACCCTCATATAGATATGGTATCGTTTGGGCCTAATATTAAGGGGGCACATTCACCGGATGAACGAGTTCAGATAAGCAGTGTGCAGAAGTTTTGGGGGTATCTTTTGGAGACGTTAAAAAGGATTTCTTGATCTCCAATCGTTAGTGAAGAGTTGCGCTTTTTTCCTATCCGCAAAGTGTAAAATTTTACACTTTGCGGATAGGAAAAAAGCGAAGCCAAACCAAGTTAGTCGTCTCGAAATCCCACTCGTATTTTTAGTCAAAATAAACCTTCACATTCGCCCTTATCAGCTCCCCCTCAACCAAAGTAATTATGTGAAGCCCCCTCTGTATTCCTTCTACATTCAAAACAACCTCATTGCCATTGATTGGTAAAAAAACTTCCATTTGTTTTCCAGACTGATCTCGGATGATTACCTCCCCATCATACACAGTGTTTTCCCATTTGATGACTATCTGTCCATCAACCGAAGAGGGAAATACGATCAATCCGTCAGTTATAGGTACGAACAAAAGTGAAATCGTTTGCGATAATCCTGAGGCCCCAAGTCTTAATCGATAGGTATTTAATTGATTATCAGATGGATTGAGATCTTCCAATTCATAATACTCCGTAAACTCTGACCCACCACAAACTCCTGAAATTACATCTACGACCTCAAAATCACCTCCCTCCAAGCTGCGCTCCAGCCATATTCCCTGACAACTTGCGCCGCCTTTTATACCACAATCTACCCGAACCTTATTTCCTAATTGACGCACTGTGAACTCAGCGAGCAATTCTTCCACTTGAGATTGACCGATATTTACGATGAAAACGAAGAACCAAAATGCTAAAAATCGAGTCATCTGCTAATTTACGACAGGTTTGAAGTGTTTAGTATCCAGTTAAAAGATAATTTTGGGCTATGGAACAAAACAGGCCGCTAATATTGGTTACGAATGACGATGGAATTTTTGCCAAAGGAATTCAAACTCTTGTCGAAGAAATGGTAAAAATCGGCGAAGTATGGGTGGTAGCTCCTGACAGCCCGCAATCGGGAATGGGACATGCTGTGACAATCAATGATATTTTGCGTTTGCGGGAGGTCAAATACGATATTCCGGGAGTTCGGGCCTTCTCAACATCCGGCACACCGGTAGATTGTGTAAAGCTAGCCATCTATCGTGTTCTAAATAGAAAACCTGATTTATTGGTTTCAGGAATAAACCACGGAGCAAATGGTTCGATTAATGTTATTTATAGTGGCACTATGTCGGCCGCTGTTGAAGGAGCGGTAGAAAGTATTCCGTCAATCGGGTTTTCTCTTCTCGATCATGCTTACGATGCTGACTTCGAAGCATGCCGAAAATTCGTAGCCCTGATTAGTAAGGAGGTGCTGAAGAATGGCCTTCCTAAAGGCACTTGTTTGAATGTTAATATTCCCAAGCTACCTAGTGATGAGATCAGAGGAGTTAAAATCTGCAGACAAGCTGCAGGATATTGGGAAGACGCTTTCGAGCTTAGACAAGACCCAAATGGAAAGGACTACTATTGGATGACTGGCGCATTTACAAATCCTGACAAAGGAGAAGATACCGATCAATGGGCATTAGAAAATGGATTTGTTTCAATTGTACCTACACAGTTCGATTTGACTGCCCACCATACTATTGGAATTCTAAATCAATGGGATCTGAATGAAGGACGCGATAGATAAATTCTGGTTCGGAATCGTATTCGGCATCTTGAATTCCTTCTTAGGTTTTTTTCTCTTTGCCTATATCTGGTCGCTAGTTTACAATGAGCATATCAAAACATTCATTTACGACGCGTTTTTAAACACTGATCTTTTCAAAGACAAAATAATTACCGTTAGTGTCATTTTCAATGTCTTTGTGTTCTACTTTTTTATGCGTTGGGAATACTACCGTTTATGTAAGGGCTTGTTAACTGTTATCATTCTCGCAATACCGTTCATTGTTTATTACTATTGAGCATGAAATTATACATTATAGCGGGCGAAGCCTCTGGAGATCTTCACGGTTCCAATTTAGCGAAGGAGCTAATGAATGTTGATCCAACAATAGAAATGCGTGGTTGGGGTGGTGAATTGATGGAATCCAATGGAGTCACTATTGTCAAGCATTACCGCGATTTGGCTTTCATGGGCTTTGTAGAAGTAATTCTCAATCTTCGCACGATTGCAAAGAACTTTCATTTCTGTAAGGAGGATATAGTGAAATATTCGCCTGATGCAGTAGTGCTCATCGACTACCCTGGATTTAATCTTCGCATTGCAGCATGGTGTAAAAAGCATTCCATACCTGTGTTTTATTACATATCTCCTCAAATCTGGGCATGGAAGCAAGGACGGGTAAAAAACATAAAGCGCGATGTCACACGCATGTTCACAATACTCCCTTTTGAAAAGGAATTTTACGCTCGCTTTGATGTCGAGGTCGAATTTGTCGGTCATCCATTGTTGGATATAATTCCTGAAAACAATTATATTGATTCCATCCCCAACACAAATCCACTTATAGCCTTACTTCCAGGAAGCAGAAAACAAGAAATCAGAACCATGCTTCCACTTATGCTAGAGGAAGTTCGTGATCTCGGATGCGATTACATTATCGCCGGAGCTCCCGGCCAAGACCTTAGCTTTTATACAAGTATTGAAGGCGTTGAGGCGAACAAGATTGTATTTGGTCGAACCTACGAGATTTTTCAGAAAGCCCATGCGGGGATGGTAACATCCGGCACCGCTACCCTAGAGGCTGCTTTGTTCGGTTTGCCGCAAGTGGTATGTTATAAGGGAAGCCGAATCAGCTACAATATAGCGAAAAAATTGATCAAAATCAAATACATCTCGCTCGTTAATCTTATCATGAACTCACCTGTTGTAGTAGAACTCATTCAGGATTCCTTTAACAAGGAAAACCTCCATCATGAGCTAAAAAAACTCATTTCGGATGGGAAGTACAGGCAGGAAATAAGGACATCCTACAGTCAATTACGCGCTCAACTTGGTGGGCCTGGAGCTAGTGAAAGAACTGCCAAACTGATGTTGACAACTCTTAGCGAGTTGATTCAATATAAAAAATAACAGCTTTAGTTTTGCCCATATGTCAAGGCATTTGAAGTTCATATGTTTCATGCTGTTCATTGGACTTGCGGCGAATGTTTCGTCTCAAGATGCATATCCCGTTAAGATTGGAATTCTGCGAAGCGACAAGATTCGGAGCGCCTCGGTTAATTCAGAAAGTGGCGAATATGAACTTATAGGAGATGGTAAAAAGCTCAGACTTCTGCAATCCAATGATCGGGTTTCGCTAACTCCGAAAGGGGAATTGGTTAACATCAAGTTGAACGGCACTGATTTAGGTTCCTTTCGAAGAATTGTAATGAAAGGTATTCGATGGGAAAGCACCTTTCGCTTAACCTATACCAATTCTGCGGGAACCAGTAAAAAAAGGCTCTACGATGATCATTTGATCGTTCGGAGTGCCTCAAACCACCTTACCCTTATTAACGAAATCGAATTAGAGCATTACGTTTCAGGTGTTGCTGAAGCTGAAGCCGGCACCGGACATAACTTGGAATATTACAAGGTGCAAACGATCATAAGCAGAACCTATGCTTTAGCAAACCTTCATCGCCACAATGCAGAAGGATTTAATCTTTGCGACCAAGTGCATTGTCAGGCTTACAAAGGAAAAGCGACTCATGACGCCAATATTGTTATGGCTGCCTACGCAACCAAAGGACATGTTCTTGTTGATGCGAACATCAATTATATTACCGCAGCTTTTCATTCGAATTGTGGGGGGCATACTGTAAATGCTGAAGATGTTTGGAGCAAGCCTGTACCCTACCTAGTTGGTAGACCTGATACATTTTGCTTATCGATGCCGAATAGTCACTGGGAAAAGATTCTTCGAAAAGATGAATGGCATGGCTATTTTTCCTCGCAGAAAGACAAAGAACTCGCGCAACTAAAGGACAGCTTGTCAAGAATAACGTTTTTCCCAGGTAAGAAACCAGTATTTTTTGGTGACAGTCTCCGCAGCATAAAGATGACAAAATTGCGACATGATTTCAAGCTCAAATCGGCATATTTTTCTGTTTATCAAACCATAGACAGCGTCCATTTAACCGGTCGAGGATTTGGACATGGAGTTGGGTTGTGTCAAGAGGGAGCGATTCGAATGGCACAGTTGGGGTTCAAATGCAGTGAGATATTGCATTTTTACTATAAAGATGTTCATCTGATAGACAAGGAGAATTTGATCTTTTTTAGGGATGAGAGTATGGTGCATTGAGAGATAATAACTGTAGCTCTTCGGAAAACAATTTTACTTTTCTACCAGTTTTGAATTTCTCTTTATTCCTATCCGCAAAGTGTAAAATTTTACACTTTGCGGATAGGAATAAATCGCAATACATTTAAGTTAATTCGGACATGTTGTTCCGTAACTCCCTAAAAAATCCAATAAATCCCCCGAATTCACCAAACCGTCCATATTAATATCTGCCGGACAAGAACTCACAAAAACACAAGAACCATCGTCAACAACGGCTTCCGTATTGTAATTAGATGCATTAGTATATGTGCACCCGGGGATTCCGCTAAGTACAACCCAATCTACTGAATTCGATTTTCGATAACACCCGTCAGACATTTCGACTACAGCAAAATAATTCCCTGAGCTTTGAGGTGTGTATGTGTTTCCACTTTCACTTAATAACATGTCGTCCTGAAACCAATAAACCTCTCCTTCACCGTTTGTGATTAATGAGTTGTTTTCAGCTGAAATTGTCGCTAAATCGCTCCCACAGGTGTCTTCAATTCGATAAACAGTTCCATTTATGTTTGCGACGAATAACTCTTGGTTCTGATTCTCCCCGAATGCCACAAATCCGAAACCTTGGTTGTCTAAAACAGTTGATACATTGAAACCATCATCCATGCTTATGGCTCGAAAATCGCCTGCACAATAATCTGTAAACAAGTAATATCCTTGCATATAAGGAAAATCATTTCCACGATAAACATACCCCCCAGTAATAGAGCACCATTGATCTGGTGCATTGTGTGAAGCTTCAAAGACGGGAAAGGTATAAGCAGATTGACCTGAACATCCGGTTCCATTGAACAGTTCATTGGCCTCATAACATCGCCAACCGTAATTCTCGCCACCAGTGGAAACTGCTGGCTGAAAATTGACTTCCTCCCATTCATTTTGCCCAACGTCCGCAATCCATAAATCACCTGTTAGCGCATCAAAACTGAACTTCCAAGGATTGCGCAAACCAGTAGCCCAAATTTGATCCAAGCCAGCAATACTTCCAAAAAACGGATTGGTTGAAGGGCTCGAATACGGCGTGCCATTATCCACGTCGATGCGCAACATCTTGCCCAATAATTCCTGGATGTTCTGAGACCGATTTCCTGGATCATTGGCAGAACCCCCATCCCCCATTCCTATATACAAATATCCATCTGGTCCGAATGCTATATGACCACCATTGTGATTCGAAAAAGGTTGATTGATTGTCAAGATGATTTGGGCTGTTCCAGGATCAGCAAGATTCGGATCTGAGACGCTTCTGTTATAACGTGCAATCACTGTATTTCCCTGTGTGTTTGTATAATTCACGTAAAACTGTCCATTGTTTTGATAATCTGGATGAAAAGCCAATCCTAGTAATCCCCTCTCCGACCCTGTCGAAATGATTCCCGTGAGATCCAAGAAACGTCCAATATAACCACCAGATTCATTATAAATCTCAATGTCTCCTTGCGATTGTTCCAAAATGAACAACCTAGAATCATTGCAATGATAAATCCCAACTGGTGATGAAAGCCCTGTGATAAAAGGCGACAAGGAAATCGTCAATGGACTTGGAGATTGAGCATGAACATTGACCAAAAAAACCGTTAAAAGAATGAAAAGGGGACTGCGCATAAGGATGTAATTTCGAATTCGTCATCGAAATATAATGGATGCTCACATAAATCGTACTTTTGTGCCCTCAAAATTCACGCATGAGTTACAAGGAGGAGATTTCTCGACGGAAAACGTTTGCAATCATTTCGCACCCGGACGCGGGAAAAACGACTTTGACAGAAAAGTTCTTGCTTTTCGGGGGGGCTATTCAAACTGCAGGAGCAGTAAAAAGCAACAAAATCACCAAAACAGCGACATCCGACTTCATGGAGATTGAGCGCCAAAGAGGAATATCGGTAGCCACCTCAGTAATGGGATTCGAATACCGAAACTTTCTAATAAATCTACTGGACACTCCTGGACACAAAGATTTCGCGGAAGACACTTACAGAACTTTAACGGCCGTTGACTCAGTGATTTTGGTTGTAGACAGTGTAAAAGGTGTTGAGACTCAAACCGAAAGATTAATGGAAGTATGCCGAATGCGAGATACTCCTGTTATCGTTTTCGTCAATAAAATGGACCTTGAAGGTCGAGAACCGTTTGATCTCCTCGACGAATTAGAAGAAAAACTAAAAATACACGTTCGACCTTTATCATGGCCCATCTCCAAAGGTTTTTCATTCAAAGGAGTTTATAACTTACACAAATCGAGTTTAAATCTTTTTG
>JBJOIB010000249.1:0-4000 GCA_046047375.1 Bacteroidota bacterium | reverse complement strand
TTTTTGGCACGCATCCGGATAACCCGGGATAAAGAGGCGACCAAAAACGAAAAGCGGGGAGAAAGGCGTAATTATCGGGGTAAAAAAAATCAATGACCGCTCCGAAAAGCCCGACAAACCTACCTTTGGCAGCTTTGCGGATAACGGAAAGGGGGCTCGTAACAAATTGAGGTCACCCCTCCAAATGCCCGCTCTCGCCTAAATAACTGAACAAATTCTGAAGCTCCGTCTCCCGAATTGCTAAATCCTCAGCCAAACTTGCATTCTGCTTCTTCAAAGCCTCGTTCTCTTCCTTC
Organism: Bacteroidota bacterium; assembly: GCA_046047375.1. Classification (GTDB taxonomy): domain Bacteria; phylum Bacteroidota; class Bacteroidia; order Flavobacteriales_D; family Sanyastnellaceae; genus RI-182. The sequence goes on along the minus strand of JBJOIB010000249.1, from coordinate 3,704 downwards.
AATACTGCAAGCTCTGCCTTAACCTTTAAGAAAACCTGCATTAATCGCTGCCTTTCCTGATTGAGTTGGGTGATGTCTGTCATTGTCTATTGTATCTCGTTTAAAGTTCGGTCGTTTTTTTCCTCTTACTATGCACAGTCAGCGCAATTTTGAACCTCCGAATGTTTATTCCGATCCAAATTGCACTACTCGGTTATGTTAACCGCATAATCTAAAGCCCTGTATCGACCCGTTAACGTGCCCCCTGCATTCGTGCCTTCCATTAAAGCAGGTGTGCTCACTCGCTCCAATGCCCCTATCGCTGCTCCTATCGGTAAATCATTGATGTTACCCGCACTTAATAGCATTGAAAAAGCCCCGTTGTCATTCTCGGTAAATACCTCACTCTCTGTCTGAACCTGACTGGTAAGCGTTAATTGCATGGTCTCAGTTGACCCTAGTACATCTCCTAGCCATATCAACTCACTTGAACTCCCATGAGATAATGGACCCCAACTGCTTGGAAAGGATACAGGTGTTAATTCTATGGAGTTGCTGTACAGCGTACCCTCTAAATCGGTGAACTCAAATGTCCCATAATCTACAAAACCCGAAATAGCATTCTCGTAGATACCCTTCCCAGCTTTAAAAGAAAGCAAAACGCCGTTGAAACGAATCTCGGAAGGCTCTGTCAACTGTAACTTTGTGCCCAATAAATGCGAAAACCGAAAGGTAGCTCGCGCATACGTGATGTCTTCGTTGGCGTTGTAATACAACTCATAAGCTGTATAGATCTTATCCTGATTAACGTTCTCAGAATCCTCTCTGTAGCACCCTACCAAAGAAAACGCCAATAATATGAAGTAGATAATGTAGGTTTTCATGCGACTTTTTTCGCAGGTTTTGCAAGGTTTGTGCCAGCTATTTCGAATCATACGACCCGCACAAAGTTGAAAATTTCGTTTTAAAAATGCCGCCCGTTGAGGTGTTAGATTTCAACATGTTGAATTCCCGTTTTGGGAAACAGAGAAGATATGCCTGTTTGAAGCCCAAATCATGTGAATAATTGACTGGTTATGAAACATTTTGATCCCCTTTATCGTACAAGGGGCTACCAGAAATTTACTATTCAGAAAACTGACCAATGATACAAAGAACACTACTTCTTTGTGGAAGCCTCCTTATATCCACTGCCTTACTGAGTCAAGACGAATGCCCTTGTGTGAAATACCACCTCAACTCCCAGCGTATTTCGTACCTGTGTGAACAAGACGGAGCGTACGAAATTCATCGCGCTTGGGATTTCAATGGCGTGCTGATTTTTGAAGAAGAAGACTCGCTCGGGAACTTCGGTGCTATCACAATTTTCGATTTTTATCCGAATGGACAACTTCGACAAGCCATTGTTAAACCCGCTAACAGCGAGGATGAATACCGCTTGGTCAAGGTCTGGAGCGAACAGGGTAAACTAATCCGAAGCGAACACATTCACAACGGTGAGGTGGAAACGATGATTGAGCTGAAATACACTCGTCCGCAAGTCCATCAGCCAGAACCGGAAATCATTACATCCAATAGCCCAAAGGTGGAAGATGTGGAAACAGAAGAACCGAACTCCCCTGCAGCCCAACTGCCTGAACTGAAAATTTTCTCCATGGAAGAGCTGAAAGTGCAAAAACGATTGCTCAAGATTTACCTCAAACAAAAAGAAGGTCAGAAGTAACACTTCACAAAACTGGATGCCTTCTTGTACTTAATCAGATAGCCGATCATGAACTCATGACTACCACCTGTATATGGCGCCAGTCCGTTCATGATGAAATCATACGAATACCCTACACGGAACTCTTCTGATATGTGAAAGGTTGTTGTCAACCCCAACGACTCACGCAAACGGTAATTCAATCCAACCCAGATCTTTTCATTGATAAGCAAATTGGGCGATAACTCTACACCAACGGGTGCACCCCAAACATATCGAATCATTAAGGTAGGCTTGAATATGAATTGAGAATTTACATGATGCACATAACCGCCATAGGCATAGTAATGGCGTTTTTCCCTGCCCTGTAAATAGTCGGTCGTTCCATCAACATCGTTTTGAACGATGCGCGGAACAGAAAGCCCCCCGTAAAAACGCTCATTCCAAACATAAGTGCTAAACCCGAAATTGGCCATACCATTGAAACGTATGTCGGAACTGAAGTTTTGATCGGTAGGATCAGTATGTTTTAACCCCGACAATCGCGCAACATAAGAACTATGTGAGGCTTTCAACCCAAACGCCATGCGCGTACCCCTCGTCAAATAAATGCGGTAGGCGAAATCGGCCGCTATTGTTGTGCTGTGCGATGGGCCTATGTCATCGGTCATCACTGACACCCCTACTGCCATCTTGCGAGAACGAAATGGTGAGTCAATGGTAAACGCGCGCGACTTCGGACGCCCAGCAACGCCAATCCACTGATCGCGAGAAACGAAGTTTATATTCAACCCGTCGTTGGTGCCGGCATAGGCACTGTTGACGATGAGGGGATTGTAATAATACTGTGTAAAGGCTGGTGCTTGCTGCGCTTGACACTTTGAGGCCATAAGCAACAATAGCACGATGGTGGAAATGATTGTCTTCATTTTCTGCTGATGTAAACGAATCCCTGTCTGGCGGCCGTCTTACCGTCATTGAATTCTATGGTGTAGAAATAGGTGCCTGATGGGAGCACTCCCGCACCATTTGTATTGCCTTCTCCGTTGAAGTTGTTCTCGTATGGATGTGCCATGTAAACAGGGCTTCCCCATCGGTTGTAAATGATAACTTCGGCCTCCGGAAAATACTTGTCTAACTCGGGAATCTCCCATTGATCGGCAATCCCATCGCCGTCAGGAGAAAAACCTTCAGGAATATCCGCAATCGGAAAACAATCGTCGGGGTCTAAGTAGTTGGCAAGCCCGTCTCCATCGCAATCAGCATAGCCGTTCTCTATCAAATCGCGCACTCCATCGCCGTCTGAATCAACATCCCGGTAATCGGGCAAACCGTCCCCATCGGTGTCAACAGGATCAAAGAAATTCCCCGCTTCGTCGGTGTCTAACATTCCGTCATTATCGGAGTCTAAATCGATGTAATCTGATAAACCATCGTTGTCGGTGTCTATGGGATCGTCCCCATCAACCGCCTCTATCTCGTCTGGAATACCATCCCCGTCCGAATCTTCATCTTGAAAGTCAGGCAAACCATCCCCGTCGGTGTCCTGATTGCCCTCTATAAAATCGGCTATTGAATCGCCATCTGAATCCAAGTCCTGATAGTCTGGAGATCCATCCCCATCGGTGTCTTGCGGATTCCAGCCATCTGCGCCGGCTTCCTCCTCATCGGTCAAACCATCGGCGTCTGAATCCAAATCGAGGTAGTCTGTAACACCATCCCCGTCTGTATCAATCGGAAATTTCCCATTGGAGCCTGCTTCTACTTCGTCAGGAATACTGTCGTTGTCTGAGTCGGAATCTAAATGATTACCAACGCCATCCCCATCGGTGTCTGCCACCTCTCCACCAGGTGCTTCTGTGTGATCCGGTATCGTGTCGCCGTCGCTGTCAAGATCAAGGTAGTCAGGCGCGTCATCCCCATCGGTGTCTGCTGGATCATTTGGATTCGCCCCAGCTTCAACACTGTCTAATATGCCGTCATTATCAGAGTCGGTATCTATGAAATCCCACATGCCATCCCC
>JBJOIB010000248.1:0-4189 GCA_046047375.1 Bacteroidota bacterium | reverse complement strand
AATCAAATTTTCAATCAAAAAAGGGGTAGAACTTTGTAGAAGCGCGGTCAAAGTTCACGGACGTATTTTTTTCCTTCAGGTGGCACTCATCTCGATAATGAGAAGACTTCGTTTTATTTCTACTGATTCCCATCTTTCAAAACTTTCCCTTTGATTTCCACTCACGAACGGCTACTTTTGCACCAAATACTCCATCGAATGAATATTCACGAATATCAAGGAAAAGCAATCCTTAAAAGCTTTGGCGTTGCCATTCAAAATGGCGTCGTAGCTGATTCCGCTGATCAAGCCCTTACCGCCGCACAAAAACTAAAAGAACAAACCGGAACAGGTTGGTTCGTTGTTAAAGCGCAAATCCATGCAGGTGGCCGTGGAAAAGGTACTGTTCAAGAAACCGGTTCTCGCGGTGTTGTGCTCGCCAAAGGCCTCGATGAAGTACAAAGCAAAGTGGATGGAATCCTCGGTGGTACCCTCGTGACGCTCCAAACCGGTGAAAAAGGTAAGCGTGTCAACAAAGTCCTTATCGCTGAAGATGTATACTACCCAGGCGACTCCGAACCAAAAGAATTCTATATGTCGGTCCTCCTTGATCGCGCTAAAGGAAAATACATCATCATGTACTCCCCTGATGGCGGTATGAACATCGAAGAAGTAGCCGAAAAATCCCCGGAACGTATCTTTAAAGAAGAAATCGATCCCCTTATCGGTTTCCAAGCTTTCCAAGCACGCCGTATTGCTTTTAACCTCGGCCTCGAAGGAAAAGCGTTCAAAGAAATGACGGTCTTCGCCAATGCCCTATATAATGCCTTCGTCGGCTGCGACGCTTCCCTCTTTGAAATTAACCCAGTGCTGAAAACATCCGATGATCGAATCATCGCTGTTGATGCCAAGGTGACCCTCGATAACAACGCCCTCTTCAGACATAAAGATTATGCTGAATTGCGCGATGTTACCGAAGAAGATCCAACTGAAGTTGAAGCAGGTGAAGCCGGACTAAACTACGTTAAACTCGACGGAAACGTGGGTTGCATGGTAAACGGCGCCGGACTCGCTATGGCAACAATGGATATCATCCAACTTAGCGGTGGACAACCAGCGAATTTCCTCGATGTAGGTGGAACTGCTGATGCTGCTCGCGTAGAAAAAGCGTTCCGAATCATCCTCAAAGACCCTGCTGTAAAAGCAATCCTAGTAAATATCTTCGGGGGAATTGTCCGCTGCGATCGTGTAGCACAAGGTATAGTTGATGCTTATCGCAATATTGGCGAAATTCCAGTGCCTATCATCGTCCGCCTTCAAGGCACGAACGCGGTAGAAGCAAAAAAATTGATCGAAGATAGCGGCTTGCAAGTTCACGGTGTAGTGCTCCTCCAAGAAGCTGCCGATAAAGTGAAAGAAGTATTGGGCGCCTAAATAAAGCCGATAAAATTGAAAAGGGTTGTCAACTGTGATGACCCTTTTTTTTATGCTTGTTTTCAAGCAAGGGCAGGGTTCTTGAGAAGACGACCTTTAGGTTAAAAGCGCTTTAACGAACACCCATGTCCATTGGTGTGATTCAATGAAGGCCTCTTTCATATTGAACATTGCACTAAAGCTTCATGCCGATATGTATCCCATCCCGCACGGGCAATAACACATTGAACAATCTCGGATCTTCCTGCATCCGTGCGTTGATTGCCTTGATTACTTGTGTGTCAACATCCTTCTCTAAGACATCTTCTACTACTTTACCACTCCACAATACGTTATCTACCAGTAAAATACCTCCAGGACGTAGCAAACGAACACAGTCTTCGTAATAATTGAGATAGTTACGCTTATCCGCATCTAAAAAAATAATGTCGTACTCCTGCGTCAGGGTAGGCAACACTTCCAAAGCAGGAGCGTTGAATCGATTGATTTGATCGCGAATGCCAGCACGTGTCCAAAAGGTGTCCTGCATGCTGTTGAGCTCATCGTTGATCTCTATCGTATCAATAGCACCGCCCTCAACAAGGCCTTCCGCGAAACACATTGCCGAATATCCTGTATAAGCCCCAATTTCGAGAACACGCCGTGGTCGCATCATCTTACTTAGCAAGCTCAAAATGCGGCCTTGCACATGACCTGAAAGCATGCGAGGCATCAGAACTTTTCTATGAGTTTCGATAGATAGTTCGCGCAACAATGCGGGCTCCTCCGAACAATGCTCTTCGGTATATTTTTCAATGAGAAGGGGTAGAAAATTCATTGCACACAAGTTGTTCCAAATCCGGAAAGAAATATCAAAAGGTCAGACGAGGTTACATTTCCATCTTCATCGAGATCAGCCACACATCCGGCGATACAGCCGAAATCCGACAAAAACAACAAGAGATCATCAGCGGCTATCAAACCGTCTGAATTGTAATCACCAGGACATGTTAATTCCTCGGATGTATCAATGACACCATTGCAGTTATTGTCTACTCCACTCCCCGTGCCAGGAGCATTCGGATAAATGGTGCTGTCCGAATCATCACAATCTCCAGCCAATAGAGAGGTTCCGGGTGGCTGAACACAGGCATCGATTGGACTTCCCAAAGAACCGAAACCATCAAGGTCCGCATCAAAGTAATATGTGGTAATAGCTCCCGTGGTTGAAGCGTCTGTGTCATTACAATCGGAACCACCATAATCAAAAGCCATTTCGCCATCACCATCTTGATCGAAGTCATTAGCCCCATCACAATTTTGATCAATCCCGTCGTACCAGATCTCGAACGCCCCAGGATATACTTGGTTGTTGCTGTCGTCGCAATCGGTGAGATTACTTATTCCATCGCCATCGGCATCTTCAATTCCTGCACATGCTTGAAATCCGGCTAAACAATTCGCCTCTATGCACGCTGCGCAATCTGCCTCGGTTCCAAATACACAAGCAAAAACACAATTTGCTGAAGCACAGGCTGTTTGTTCGGTGAAGCATGAAACGCAAGGACCAGTTAAGGGAACTTGGGCACTAAAGCAGGTTTCGAAACAAACTTCAGGAGTAGAGCTAAACAAACACTCAACACCACAATCAGCGGCAGCTTGTTGAACAAACGCAAGGTTGGCTCCCATATACAACAAATCTTCCTCTGAACAGTTGCCTTGGCTTGTGGCTGCAAAAGGAAGCGCAAACAAGATCAAGAAGGTTAAGTTTTTCATTTCACGAACTTTGGCAACTCGCAAATTACGCTAATTCTGCCGGATATGTAGGTGAATGTTCGACTTTTGCGGTATGACACGACAGAAACGTGCTTTGTTGACCCTAGCCGGCCTCACAGCTATTGGTATGCCTCTCTTGGGAGCCACTCTTGCGTGGTTGTTCGATGTTCCTCTGCGGGATCGCCTGTTGATGGGTGAAAATATCCTGGTTCAACTCGCAGTTGGTGTAGTTGTCGGCTTACTCGCCGGATTTGGCGCACGTTTCTTGATATCTCAACCTTTCATGGCCGGCGTTCGAATGAAGTATGCCCGGTTATTCGCAAACCTCGAACTGTCTATGTCTGAAGTGCTTTTCATAGCACTGTGTGCGGGTTTCGGAGAAGAAATACTATTTAGAGGAGCTTTGCAACCTCTACTCGGTATACCGATTACCTCTGTGTTTTTTGTACTCATACACGGGTATTTAAATCCAAAAGACTGGCGTATTTCTATCTATGGTCTGTTCATGACAGCTGTAATTTTTGGTTTCGGATACATGACTGAATTCTTCGGTATTTGGAGCGCCATGGTGGCTCATACTGTTATCGACATCATCCTGTTGCTCGACATGGATGGCGATGATGTGGGCTTTGCCTAAAATTTTACCTTTGCATAAATTTTTACCATGGGAAAAGGCGCTAAGTCTAAACGCATCGATGTGGTCTATTCCACGAACCCTGATTATCAGTACCGCGAAGAAGACGAAGAAGTGGTGGAATCCCTGCCACCCAACCAGCAAAAGTTGTACGTGTCACTTGATAAAAAGCAACGAGGCGGAAAAATGGTCACGCTCGTGGAAGGATTTGTTGGCACGGATAGCGACCTCGCTGATTTAGGTAAACAACTAAAGAATGTTTGCGGCGTTGGCGGATCAGCCAAAGATGGAGAAATACTTCTTCAAGGTGATCACCGGGAAAAAGTTGTAAAGTGGATGGAATCGAAAGGATATACGGTTAAAAGAAAAGGCGGATGAGTCAAGAAA
>JBJOIB010000247.1:0-5265 GCA_046047375.1 Bacteroidota bacterium | reverse complement strand
TACGATGAACTAATGGAACCAGTAGGGTACAATCATTTACCCAATAACGAAATTAAAACCATGAAATCTGTTTTACACAAAGCTGAAACGCGCGGCCTCGCCAACCACGGCTGGCTTAATTCCCGACATACCTTTAGTTTCGCAAACTATCACAACCCTGAGAGGGTGCATTTCGGTGTTCTTCGTGTCTTGAACGACGATATTGTTGCGGCCGGAATGGGTTTCTCCACCCACCCGCACGACAACATGGAAATCATCTCCATTCCGCTGGAAGGTGATTTGGAACACAAAGACAGCATGGGCAACGTAGCTGTAATTCGAGAAGGAGATGTACAAGTCATGAGTGCCGGAACGGGCATAACACATAGCGAATACAACAAGAATGCAGATCGCGAAGTGAAGTTCCTACAAATATGGGTGTTCCCGAAATCAAGAGGCGTGAAACCACGATATGATCAAATCACTTTGGATAAGGAACGCATGCGTAATAAACTGCATCAGATCCTTTCTCCAAGTGCCACTGATGAGGGTGTCTGGATACACCAAGATGCGTGGTTCAACCTAGGCGACTTTGAAGCAGGAAAAACAACGCAGTATTCGCTGCATCTGCCTGAAAATGGCGTGTATTTTTTTGTTTTAAGTGGTGAATTTACCGTGAATGGACAACCACTGAACGCCAGAGACGGTTATGGAGTATGGGATTTCACAAGCGTTGATATTCGGAATTCTAAGCCTGGACGCATTCTCGTGATGGAAGTACCTATGGCTATTGCTCGACTATAATTTTTTTTCACTTCGTTGATGTACTTGTTTGTTTTTGAGTAATTTAAGGTTACCAAAACCTTAACCATGCTCCGCCCTATACTGCCCTTAGTGGTTGTTTTTTGTGGCCTAAACGCCTATGCCCAAACTTTTAGCTATGTGACCAACCAACAAGGTATTACTGTTCAATCAGGCAGTACCGAATTCGGTCATGGAGCGAGTTTTTTCGATTTCAACCAAGATGGATGGGATGATCTGACAGTGGGAACTGCCGGACAAGGAATCTATTTGTATGTCAACAATTTCGGAACCTATTCCCTTCAGCAAATATTGGGTGATGGATACAATTGCACCCATTTAGTATGGTGCGATTTCGATCGCGATGGAGATCACGATTTACTTGCTACAAATGACGGCGGGCCGGTTATGTTGTTTGAATGTACCGATGATGGAGAACTGATCAATGTTGCGGCCGAAAGAGGTATCCCTCAAGAAAACAGGAGAACTTTTGGAGCCTCATGGGGAGATTACGATCGCGATGGCTGGCCTGACCTATATATATGCAATTACGCTCTCACCGCAACAGGAGACAATTGGCTGCTGCGTAACAATGGCGGAACTTTCGAAAACACCACTTCGGTAGCTGGAGTGGGGGCCGGACTGAAACCCAGCTTTCAATCGACATGGATAGATATCAACCATGACCTCTGGCCTGATTTATATGTGGTAAACGATAAGTACCCTACAAACAATTTATTCCTCAATGATGGAGATGGAACGTTCACCGATATCTCTATGGGATCCGGAGCAGACGTTGCAATTGATGCAATGAGCAATAGTATTGTGGATATTGATCATGATGGTGATTTGGATATTTACATCTCTAACAACTATCAAAGCAATGTTCTACTCAGGAATAACGGTGATAACACATTCACCGATATTGCTGCGGAAAGTGGACTTTCTGTGGGACTGTTTTGCTGGGGAAATTTATGGATAGATGTCGACAACAATTCCTATATGGACGTATTTACAACTACTGACAGCCCAGCCCAAGGAAATGTGAATCCTATCTTTAGAAACAATGAAAACGGGACGTGGACACAAGAACAATCGCTATTTGCCACGCCCAATGTTACACGATCATTCTCCCCGAACAAGGGAGATATGAATAATGATGGTTACACCGATATATTTCAATCTAACGCGCTTTCAGCCAATGGTCTCTGGAGAAATAGCGGCGGAAGTAATAATTGGTTCAAACTCACTTTGGAAGGAGTGGTCTCTAACAAAGATGGTATTGGCTGCTGGATACAGTATTATTTCAATGGACAGAGTCGAAGCCACTATACACTGAGTGGTGAGAATTACCTCGGCCAAAACTCGCAACACCAGATATTCGGTTTTGGCACAAGTTCTAAAGTTGATTCCCTGGTAATTACATGGCCAAGCGGTTGGGTCGATAAATATATCACCGTTCTACCTGCTTCTAACATCCACGCCATTGAAGGGGCTACATTTGTTCCACATATTAGCGCGTCTTCATTTGCTGCCTGTGAGGGTGAGACCATTACCCTATTTGCACCAGAAAACGGAACATACCTCTGGTCAACTGGAGCAACCGAACCATCTATTGAGGTTACTTCATCCGGATTTTTTTCTGTTTCAACTACCATTAATGGTTTAACGGCAAACAGCGAGGCTGTTGAATGTGTATTTTACCCGCTACCAAATCCCAACCCAACATTGAGCAGCCCATCGTGTTCCAACACCTCTGATGGCAGCATTACAATAGAGGACGATCTCTCCGTGATATGGGACGATGGAAGCACACTGAACGAGCGATTTGATCTAGCCGGAGGAATATTTGGTTTTACCGCCACAAACAGCTTCAATTGCTCAAGTTATGAATCAGTTGAATTGATTGCACCACCTGCGTTAATGCTCGACTTGGAGTTGGTTTCTCCCGCGTGTTATGGCGAATCCGATGGAGCCATCATCATGGATGCTTCGGGCGGAACTCCTGCATATCTATTTGAACCGACCGATTTGAGCAACATCCCAGCAGGTAGCTATACCGTACAAGTTACTGACAACCATGGATGCACGGCTGAACAAACAACAGAACTCACTGAACCTGAAATAATTAGCGTAAATTTATCCCTAGTGCAACCTACAGAAACGGAAGGCGGTTCTGCATCAGTAGAAGTTGAAGGTGGATCTGCCCCATATGTTATTTTCTGGTCTAATGGCGTGTCGGGACCGGTTAACAACAATCTTAATCCCGGCATTTATACCGTGAGTGTCCTCGATGCCAACGGTTGTATTGCTACGGAGAACTTCACCCTATCTGTTCCTGATTTCATTGAGGAAATGAGCCACAACTGTATGTTCAGCTCTTCACTAAAACAATTCTCATGCTCCCATCCCTTTACTTTTCAGCTTTTTGATGTATCCGGACGACTTATTCTTAAATCAGAGAGCAACCAAAACGAGCCACTATCATTGTTAGGACTTCCGATTGGAGTTTATCTATTATGTGCAGAAATAGATGGCGAGCGAAAAATATTTAAAGCGGTGATTGACTAAGTTTGATTCATGAAATGGATTAAACGCATTGTCATCTTACTCCTTGCAGTCCTCGTTGTTTCCTTGGGCGTGGGCTACTATATCTTTCGCAAACCCATTCCGAAGTATGAGGGTTCATTGCCCATGACAGAACTGACCGCTAACGTCGATGTTCAGTTTGATTCTTACGGGATACCCCACATTCATGCTTCGAATTCAACAGACGGATATCGAGTGCTGGGTTACCTTATGGCCTCAGAACGCTTGTTTCAAATGGAAATGCTCCGAAGAGTGGGAAGTGGAAGGTTGGCAGAAATAATTGGAGACAAAGGATTGAGCGCCGACTTGTTTTTTCGCTCTTCCGGACTTCATGAAAAGGCGCGCGTGGAGGCACAAAAGATGCTTGAAGAAGGTGGTCCCATCGCTTCAGAATGCACCGCTTTCATTGAAGGAATCAATACCTTTATTCTTGAAGACAATCTTCCCGTAGAATTTACACTCGCGGGAATTGAGCCCACCCCTTTCACTATTGAAGATATGTATTATTGTGCGGGTTACATGGCTTACAGTTTCGCCTTGGCTGCTCAAACCGACTTGTTGGCAACGGAACTTGAAAAACAGCATGGGGCAGATTGGCTTTATAGCCTTGGGCTTAGCGGCGAATCTATTGCACCATTCAACCCTTCTTGTCTGGATGACACTACCAAAACTCTTTTCATTCCGAACGTGCTTGAAGAGGCCGGTATAGCTCCATTTGAAGGTTCAAATGCTTGGGCAATAGCTGGCAAGAATACAGAATCAGGAAAGCCTATCTTTTGCAATGACACCCATATTGGCTATGGAATTCCGCAAGTTTGGTACGAAGCAGAGCTTACTTTTGACGATTTTCACTTCTATGGAAATTTTATCCCGGGAATTCCATACGCTTTAGTAGGTCACAATCATCATCATACTTGGGGACTGACCATGTTTGAAAACGATGACATCGATTTTTGTCGCATCCTTGAAACAGATAACGGGTACAAGTTTGAAGGCCAAGAGCTTGCCTTTGTGGAAAGACAAGAAATCATTCACGTAAAAGACCTACCTGACACTTCCATTGTTGTTCGCGAGACGATTTTTGGGCCTATCATGAATGACGGGATAGCTTCACTTGCACTTATGCCCCCTGTAAGTATGCGGTGGGAATATACCCAGGGAGAAAACCAACTGTTGCATGCCTTTCGATCCATGGCCCATGCGGTCGATTTTAACGAGTTCGAAAGCAGCATTGCTAAAATACATGCTCCCGGACTTAACGTTGTATACGCTGATACGGCCGACAACATTGCCTGGTGGGCCTGCGCGCGTATTCCCATCAGACCGGAGGGATACCAATCCAAACTGATTCAAAGTGGCAGCGACTCTTCCTCATTGGTCTCCTCTTACCGACCATTCAACCTCAATCCGCACTGCGTGAATCCTCCTGCAGGCATCGTTAGTTCCGCCAACGAACAATCCATAACACCCGACTCGATAGCTGTTCCAGGCTACTTTGTTCCCCCTGCCAGAGCAAAACGCATTCGAGAATTATTAGTTACCCGAGATGATTGGAACAGTGACGACATCAAGGCGGTTATGTTGGATGTAAAACAACCATTGGATGCAGAAATCGCGTACCACCTCAAGACTGAATTGGAAAAACTGGATGTAGAATGGACGGATTTCGAGAAGTCGTGTATAGAGCTCCTTGACTGGGAAGGTGACTATCATACAAGTTCCGCGACGCCGGTCCTTTTCACGCCATTGCAGGTGGCCTTGCTGCGAGAAGGATTGAAGGATGAAATGTCTCCTGAGCAATTCGACCGTTTTTGCACCACTCACTGGATGAGAAGAGCTCTTTACCTCGGTTTAACCGATAGTGAACATGTACTGTGGGATGTAATTACTACCGAA
>JBJOIB010000246.1:0-4716 GCA_046047375.1 Bacteroidota bacterium | reverse complement strand
AGCTGGCATCGATTCATTGCTTGCTTGAACGGGTTCTTTTGGAGCAGCAGGCGCTTCAAAATACTCCATGTGGATGCAATCAGAAGCAATTCCGTTGTCAAGAAGCGCTTCTTTTACCCCTTGCATCATTGGAGCGGGACCGCAGATGTAGTATTCTTTGTTGAGTCCGTCATTGGTGAAGTTGTACAGCAATTCGGATGTTTTCCCGAAGTTGATACGCCCTGAAAAGAGCGGCTCTTGCTGGCTACCATCGCTGAGGATGTGATACACCTTCAACCGCGGATCGGCAGCCATCTCATCCAATTCCGAATAGAACATGATGCTATCCTTGGAGCTGTTGCCGTAAAACAAAGTAACAGTGCTGTTGGGTTCGCCTTCTAATACGGCCTTTGCAATGGATAGCAAAGGTGTAACTCCGCTGCCGGCACCAAAAAGCACGATGTGCCTCTTCTTCGTCGCATCTGGGGTGAAAACAAAATGGCCTTGTGGAACCATCAAGCGAACGGCTGCCCCTGGCATGAGATGTCTGTTAACGTGTGTTGAAACCTTTCCGCCCTCCACTTCTTTGACTGCAACGGCTACATTTTCATCAGATGGACTGCTGCAGATGGAATAAGCTCGTCTGTACTCTTCACCTTGGATGGTCAGACAAAGCGTAACGTACTGTCCGGCTTTGTATCGAAATTCGGGCAAGTGCGCCGTGTTGAATGTAAGTTTCACACTCTGGGCTGTCAACCGGTCTATGCGGTTGATGGTTACGTCGATAATTTTCATTCCTCAGGTTTCCTTGTAGTTCGCTACTCAGACAGTTTTGTCTTCATTTTGTTCAGAAAGTCATCATTGGACCAAGGCTGAGCGCCGATCCAGGATTCTACTTCACGGCCATTGGCATCGAACAAAAATGTGGTTGGAATGGTATGCACTCCATAGTCTTTTAGCGATGTTTCCAGTTTTTCGAGGGGAAAGGTAATGGAAAATCGCTGACGCACCATGTCGATGCGTGACAGGTCGTCGTCGGTTACGCCAACAAAGGTAAATCCAGCTTTTTTCGAAGCTGCTTCCAGCTCGGCCATTTCAGCCATGCATTCTCCGCACCAGGCGGCATAGAAATTCACGAGGATAGGACCTTTGTAGACAGTTGTCAGTTGTGTGGGTTGCTCGGGGCGAATGGTGATCTCATCTGCTTGCATTCCCGGGGTCACGCGGTACCGTATGAAATAGAAGCCGATGAGCGCAAGAATAAGATACAGGGTGAAATGTTTCCGCATGACTTTACTCGGCGCTTATGCCGTTGAAAACGTTTACCAACTCGTCGGCAGTAATGAGGAGATAATCTTCGGGAATGACAAATTGGATGTCGGCAGGAACATTGAGATTTACTGCTTGCAAGCGATAGGTGAAAGTGCCGTTTTCACCTTTGCGCTGAAATTCCACGGGCAAACCGGGAGCTTGTGGTAAATTGGCACAGGTGGTTACATATTGCGGTGTGAACACCACAGGTAGATCATTGGTGGTAGTTAGTAAACACTGCAGCCCAAGGCGCTCATCAACAGGCGAACTCGCTGAAGGTGAGCTGTTCTGAAGCTGAATGGTTGGTTTGGCGTTTAAAATGGCCAGTTTGTGCCCTAGAAGAGTGATCAGCAGATACGAAGCTCGTTGTTCTGTGAGCTCAATGTTGGTGCGTGTAAAATCACCCACGATTTCTTCTGTGCGGTGGTTGGTGCCATCAGAATAGTAGATCAACGTGCCTGCGCTTTTCCCTTGTTCATCGGTGATAGAATAAGACGCCATGCCTACGAAAGGCGACTGGGCGCTGCTTCCGACCGAGAGGAGGAAGAACAAAACGATGGTGAATAGTCTCATGTAACGGTTCATTGGTATGTCCGATTAAAAATCGAGTAGCTCTTTCAAACGAACCAACACTTTGTCTGCATTTGGAAGGAGCTCTGCTTCAAGAGTGCTGTTAAGAGGAATAGCAGGGGTATCGGCAGATCCGAGTGTGCTTACCGGGGCGTCGAGCCAGGTAAAACATTTTTCGGATATCAGACCTGCAAGCGCTTGGGCGAAACTGTTGTTAGCCGGCTCCTCGGTCACTACCAAACATCTGCCACACTTCTTAACTGCATTCAAAACAGCTTCTTCATCAAGCGGGGTGATGGTTCGTAAATCCACCAATTCTACTTTGCCGGGTAAGGATGCCGCTGCCGTTTTCGTCCAGTAAACGCCCATTCCGTAAGTGATTACAGCGATGGAATCAGCATCAGTTGCCGACAAAACAGTTCTGGCTTTTCCTATTGGTACGATATAATCGGAAGAAGGTTCTATTGAACGTGCATCTTCTGTGCCTGCAATTTTAGACCAGTATAGTCCCTTGTGCTCTAACATCACTACGGGGTTCGGGTCATGGTAGGCTGCTTTGAGGAGGCCTTTCAGATCGGCTCCAGTGCTTGGGTAGCATACTTTAACGCCTCGGATTTGAGCCAAAACAGACTCAACAGATGAACTGTGATACGGGCCGCCGCTGCCATAAGCACCAATAGGCACGCGAATAATAGCGTTTACAGGCCACTGCCCATTGCTCAAATAATAGCTGCGACTTGCTTCGGTGAACAACTGGTTCAATCCGGGCCATATATAGTCGGCGAACTGCACTTCTACAATGGGTTTGCACCCAGCGGCACTCATGCCCACCGTGCTTCCAATGATAAACGCTTCTTGAATGGGGGTGTTGAACACGCGGGCATCACCAAAGCGCTGCGCCAGTGTGGCTGCTTCGCGGAAAACCCCTCCCAATCGACCGCCAACATCTTGTCCGTAAAGCAAACACTCTGGATGTTCTTCCATGAGTTCTTTTACGGCAAACAGCGCACAATCCACCATCAAGGTGAGGTTGTTTCCTGCAGGCGCTCGCTCACCCTTTTCTTCCGTGATGGGGGTGGGAGCCCAGCGGTGTGTCATTAGATCTGAAGGCCTAGGGTCGTCGGCATCCCGCGCTGAATCGTAATCTTCAAGTACCAAGGCTTTCGCTTCGGCCTCTATATTGTCTAATTCACTGGCACTGATGCCAAGATCTATGAGCTTCGCTCTGAACCGTGGATAAGGGTCACGCAGGCCGTGTTCTTCCAAATCGTCGCGGTACCACTCTCTGCGCACTCCACTGGTATGATGTCCCAACAATGGAACGGAGGCGTGCACCATGAAAGGTCGGCGTTCTTCCCGTGCAGTTTGAATCACTTCCTGCATGGTTGAAAAGGCGGTGAAAAAGTCGGCACCGTCAATTGACCGTACTTCTATTCCAGGAAATGCCCGGGCAAAAGTGGTAGCGTCACCAAAGCGAATTTCTTTGGCATTGGCTGATATATCCCATTCGTTGTCTTGCACCAAGTACACAATGGGGTACTGTTTCAGCGCTGCCATGTGAAACGCTTCGGCTACCTCACCCTCGGTCATGGCAGCGTCTCCAATGGAGCAGAGCATCACCGGACGTTCATCACCCCATGGGGCAATGTTTTGTTGCTCTAGGTATTGTATTCCCATCGCGACGCCAGTAGCCGGAATGGCTTGCATTCCCGTAGCGGAAGATTGATGGGGTATTTTAGGCATATCCGGCCTGTTCAAGCTCGGATGCGAATAATAGGTACGTCCACCTGAAAATGGATCGTCTCGCTTCGCCATCAGTTGCAACATCAGTTCATAAGGCCGCATGCCAATGGAAAGCAAGATACTGTCATCCCTGTAATATGCACTGAGGTAATCTGATGCGTTCAGTTGCATTCCTGCAGCGATCTGAATGGCTTCGTGTCCCCGTGAGGTCGCATGTACGTATTTGGCGGTGAATTTTGCATTCGCCTCGTAGAGATCCGACATGGCCCGTGCGGTGGCCATCAGGCGATAAGCCTTGAGCAAGGTTTCAGATGAAATTTTCTGGTTTTTCTTCGTTTTCACAGAGGTTTCAGTGTCGCCCATGGCAGGAGATTTAGGGGTGCAAAGGTACAAATAATGCAATCAAGGTGCATAGATATTCTCGCTCTTCGCGGGTACCCCGAGTTTCATGTGCCAAAGTCCATTCGGCCCTTTCAATACTAAAATGGCACTGTCACCAAGTTGGAGGCCACTCAAAACAGGGATTTCTTCTGCTACCATGTCTGGTGCATACTCCTGGTAAAAATGCCTGCTGAAGGTCACGTCCATGCCTTTGTATGCTCCAGTAAAATCAGCTGTTGGAGAGGCGTGTTGTTGGTTGATGCGCAGGTAGGATACCGGCAAACGTACCGAGTCAATCAACATCGCCTCGATGGTGTGCGGTTCAGCAACGGTAACATCGAAAACAAGCCGGTAGGTGCGTGTTTTCATCAGGTTCGAATAAACACCGGGATATACGTCCTGAGAGCTGAAGGAAACCACCTCCGACGAGTTCTGGTTGGTGTTAACACGAATTCTCGGGGACGATTTGCAAGCTTGGAAAGTCAAGCCCAATGCAGCAATGGTGATAATGAAGACATGTTTGATCATAAAGTCTAAGGTATAGATTTATTCTTTACGGTTTCAATTGGTACTTTTGTCGACTGAATGAAACGGCGAATCAAGAATCTTACCAAACGGGCCCTCTCAAGTCTTGGACTTCATATCACGCAAAATCAGCGGTATGACGCACTGACCCGTCGTTTGTTGCAGTCTGTTCTGCGCGATGATTCCAATTGCATCGATGTGGGGTGC
>JBJOIB010000245.1:0-4393 GCA_046047375.1 Bacteroidota bacterium | reverse complement strand
CTGATTACATAGATGCGTTTTGCGAGGAGGGTTATTTCAGCGTTGCCGACACCGAGCGGATTCTGGAAGCTGGCTTGCGTTATGGTTTGAAGGGCAAGGTGCACGTGAATCAATTTACCACCCTCGGAGGAGTTGAAGCCGCCATTCGTTTCAGCAGTCGATCCATCGATCACCTCGAAGAACTGAGCGATGCCGATTTGGAGGTGTTGAAAGCACATTGGAGCGGGAATAACGGAATCACCATGCCGGTGGCTTTGCCGTCCTGCTCTTTTTTTCTTCGAATTCCATACACCCCGGCCAGACGCATGTTAGAAGCCGGTCTGCCATTGGCCATCGCCACTGATTTCAATCCAGGAACCACGCCGAGTGGTAACATGAACTTCGTGGTGTCGCTGGCGTGTATCCAAATGCGTATGACCCCTGAAGAGGCCATCAATGCCGCAACGGTAAATGCAGCTCACGCGCTGGATATGGGGCATAAAGTGGGGAGTTTGTCTATTGGACATGATGCCAACTTCCTTGTTACCAAGCCCATTTCATCGATCGCTTACTTGCCGTATGCCTTTGGTGAAAACCTCGTCGACAAAGTGTTTGTTGGGGGTGAACTATTTGAAGGTTAAAACCTCGAAAATCGACTATCAGGTGGGAGAGGATTTCTATCTTCGCACCGTTGAAAAATAATGCTATGCGCAAATTGGTAGAGTGTGTCCCAAACATTAGTGAGGGAAGAGATAAAGCGAAAATTGAAGCCATTGCTTCTGTTGTAGAGACCGTACAGGGCGTTAAATTGCTCGACATAGATCCGGGCAGCAGTACCAACCGAACTGTCATCACTTTTGTGGGTGAGCCCGATGAGGTTGTTGAAGCGGCTTTTCGACTTATCAAGAAAGCGGCGGAACTGATTGATATGCGCAAGCACAAGGGCGAGCACCCACGCATGGGAGCAACGGATGTTTGTCCGTTTGTACCCGTTTCCAACGTAACCATGGAAGAATGCGCAGCTTTGGCGCATCGCCTCGGACAGCGTGTAGGAGCTGAGTTGGGGATTCCAGGGTATTACTACGAGAGCGCAGCCATGCGTCCGGAGCGCAAGAATTTGGCCGTGTGCCGCAGTGGTGAATACGAAGGACTCGATAAACTCGCCACAGATGCCGGAAAGCCTGATTTTGGTCCTGCCGAATTCAACGAACGCGCCAAGCAAACCGGCGCCACTGCCATCGGAGCGCGTGATTTCTTGGTGGCGTATAATATCAATCTGAACACCACGTCAACCCGAAGGGCAAACAGCATTGCTTTCGACATCCGCGAGGCGGGAAGAATAAAGAAAGAGAATGGCAAAAATGTGCTGGATGCAAACGGTGAGCCGGTGCGTATTCCGGGGTCGTTGAAGGCAGTAAAGGGCATTGGATGGTATATCGAAGAATATGGCATTGCGCAGCTTTCGCTCAACCTCACCAACATCAATGTTACGCCCGTTCACATTGCCTTCGATGAGGCTTGCAAGCGCGCGCAGGAACGCGGAGTGCGCGTCACAGGGTCAGAAGTGGTGGGCTTATTGCCGAAGCGCGTGCTGTTAGAAGCTGCCGATTACTTCTTGCGCAAACAAGAGCGCTCGTTGGGAATTCACGAAGAAGAGAAGATTAAAATCGCTGTAAAATCACTTGGTCTCGATGACCTTGCGCCCTTCAATCCTGCTGCTAAAGTGATTGAATATATGCTTGAAGATAAGGCGTCTAAGAAGTTGATAGACATGAACTTAACTTCATTTGCAAATGAAACTTCGTCGGAGTCGCCTGCTCCCGGAGGTGGATCCATTTCTGCCTATGTTGCCACTTTGGGTGTTTCGCTGGGCGCGATGGTAGCGAACCTGTCTTCTCACAAACGCGGATGGGATTCGCGTTGGGAAGAGTTCAGTGATTGGGCGGTAAAGGCGATGCATTACCAACAGCAATTGTTGGCTTTGGTAGATGAGGATACGAATGCCTTCAACAAAATCATGGAGGCATTTGGATTGCCGAAGGGAACAGATGCTGAGAAAGCACAGCGCAAGCAAGCCATTCAAGCGGCTACGCGCTACGCTACTGAGATTCCGTTGCGGGTGGCACAGCTGTCTTGCGAAAGCATGGAGGTGATGCAGGCCATGGTAGAGCATGGAAATCCAAACTCTATTACCGATGCGGGCGTGGGAGCTTTGTGCGCTCGTGCTGCAGTTTTTGGGGCCGTTATGAATGTGAAAATCAACGCGAAAGATTTAGAAGATAAAGGATTTGTTGAAGATGTTTACCGTCAGTGTGCAGACTTGCAGGCGCGCGCAGAAGCCATAGAACGGGCAGTGCGTGATCGTGTAGAGTCGGTCATAGTTGGCGGTTGAAGTGTAATTATTCTTACATAAAAGTTGCCTCCTCCAAGGGGCAACTTCGGCGTTGGTTGTACCGTATAAAAAAGGAGTGAATAAATTGCAACCAATAACGCCTCGTCAACGGTTGGAGAGAGTGATCTACTTTTTCCCGCTTCAGTTGCTCTTTCTTCACTTCAAGAAGAACTTGTTCCTGCTTTTTTTCTGGGTGCTTTTGTTCAGTTGTACCCTGAATTACTTCGCTTCCAACTACGGTGTAGCTTATCAGTTTTTGTTCCCTGAATACATGGGGGCTAATTCGCCTGTGGCTTTTGCCATGGTGGGATTTTCACTGGGAGGTTTCATCCTAGCGTTCAACCTGTATACCTACATCCTGCATGGCTTCCGATTTCCGTTTATTGCTACGTTGAATCGTCCGTTTCTGAAGTTCAGCATCAACAATTTCGTACTTCCGGCATCGTTCGTTCTGACCTACGTGGTTAGCAGTGTGCAGTTTCAGTTTAACCAAGAATTTGTAACAACCAGCGTTGTTGTAGCGAACATTTTGGGCTTCTTCATCGGCATGTTGCTCTTCCAGGTCATCTCTATGTTTTACTTTACGTTCACCAACAAAACGGTGATCAGTTTTGAGCGACAAGACCAGTCTGCTCGCCGCGAAGATAGTCCTGTGCACACCACCATTCACCGCAACATTCGTTGGTATGCCAATGGCGCCACCAAGCGGGAGTGGAGGGTAGAGACCTACTTGCAGAGTTTTGTTCGCATTGGATTAGCACGCACATCAAAGCACTACAAGCGGCAATTGCTTGAACGGGTTTTCAACCAGAACCACCTGAACGCTTCGCTTTTCGAAATTGCCTTGGTTATCAGCTTTATCCTGATCGGCAGTCTGAGTGAGAATCCTTATTTCGTGCTTCCCGCCGCCGCAAGTGTCATGCTGTTATTCACCATGATGTTGATGGTGATCTCAGCCCTCTATTCGTGGATTCGGGGCTGGACGGCGTTTGTATTCGTTCTCATCTTTTTGAGCGTCAATTTCGCACTGCCTGAAATACCCATTCTAAACGCTGAAAACCACGCTTATGGATTGAATTATTCGGGTAAAAAAGCGGAGTATACAACGGAGTATATCGCCTCACTCAATTCGAACGATTCCCTTGCTCGGGCAGACTTCGATCATACCCTGGAGATTCTCAACCGCTGGCGCAAAAAGAACCTGAATCCGGCCAATTTGCAGCAAAAGCCAAAGTTGGTGATCATCAATACCAGTGGCGGTGGATCGCGATCAGCCATGTGGACCATGAGCAGTTTGATGATGGCCGACAGCGTATTGCAAGGACAATTCATGAATCAGGCGTGCCTTATTACAGGCTCTTCAGGCGGAATGATAGGCGCGGCCTACTTGCGTGAGTTGAAATTGCAGAGCCTCAGAAACCAAACAACAGATAGGTTCAACAAAGGGCAGATCATGGGTGTGGGCGCAGATTTGTTGAATCCCATTATTTTTAGCATTGCTACCAATGATTTCTTTGTGCGGTACCAAGCGATTGAAGACAGTGGACGTTTCTACACCAAAGACAGGGCATGGGCATTTGAGAAACAGTTGAATGCAAACACCAATTGGCTGTTAGACAAGCGGTTGGGGGATTATACAGAACCTGAGATCAAGGCTGAAATTCCCATGATGATTATCTCGCCAACCATCGTGAACGATGGCCGAAGGCTACTCATCTCATCGCAACCCATTTCGTACCTCACCCAAAACAAGCCTATTAGCGGAATCGGCTATGAGGGTGCATTGAGTGAGGATATCGAGTTTACGCGACTGTTTTCGGAGCAGGATCCTATGAATCTGAAGTTCACTTCTGCATTGCGCATGAGTGCTACCTTTCCGTATGTGTTGCCCATCGTAACCTTGCCATCTGAACCTGAAATGGAAGTGATGGATGCTGGCATGCGCGATAATTTCGGCACCAAAACAACCTTGCAGTTCTTATACACTTTCAGGAATTGGATCAACACCAATACCAGCGGAGT
>JBJOIB010000244.1:0-4925 GCA_046047375.1 Bacteroidota bacterium | reverse complement strand
TAATCCATCCACCATCTGCAGTCATTGAGTTCCTCATCCCAGTAACCATCTTCATTACTTCTATTTCGAACCTAAGGTATGCAGGGAGGACGAAAGATCCCGTGCCAGGACATGGCTGGCGCTATTTGTTTGCCGCCCTTTTTGGTCTTATTCACGGAATGGGGTTCTCTACCTACTTCAAAATGATTTTAAATGAAGGGGAGTCGCTGATCGGACCGCTTCTGATGTTTAATGTTGGGGTAGAAATAGGACAAATCTTGATCATCGCGGTTTTCTTAACGTTGGCTTTCTTTGTGCAAAGCGCCTACAAAATCCGACAACGCGATTGGATCTTGTTTTTCTCCGGTCTAGCAGCAGGTATTTCGTTCATCATCGCTGCTGAGGCTTCTGAAGGCCTTGTTCATGTTTTTTCTGCTCCTTTGTTTCAGCGATAATTACGTACTTTTACATCATGAGAATCGTGCGGAAGATCTTCATCCTTCCTATCAGGTTGTATCAGCTTCTTTTATCGCCCTTGTTAGGGCAGAATTGCAGACATGATCCTACCTGTTCGAATTACGCCATTCAAGCCATTGAAGAATGGGGCGTGTTCAAAGGTATATGGATGGGCATCAAGCGAATAGCAAAGTGCCATCCGTGGGGAACTTTCGGTTACGATCCAGTACCAAAAAACAATAAAAAAACACCATGAAAAAATCGTTCATACTCGCTGCAATCGCAGTTCTTGGCCTCGCTTCATGCGGAACCAACGGAAATTCAAGTGAAGAACGGAGCGCAACGCTTTTGCAGGCTGATTCCATTCACAATGTGTGCATTCAATTAGGTGATCAAGCGAAGTCAATTTTAGTAGACCTTTCGAAGGAATATGGCTCTCTTCAGGAGCAATATCAAGCTGCAGGAGATTCTTTGGCCTTGGAGAGCGCAAACATCATGCTCGAGAAAATTGGCCACATGAAAAATTATTACAACGAGTGGTCTGAAGGACTGGCAGAAGTGCCTGGTATGGCCTGTAACCACGAAGGTCATGACCACGATCACGCGCATGACCATGCTACGGAAAACACAACGAGCAAGCTCACTGACGACGAAAACCTGGCCATCCAGATGGAACAAAAGAAGGTCATTGAAGGTATTTTGAATGACTTGCAATCTCTGAAACAGAAGTAATGCTCATTCGTCCGCGTAGAAATAGATCTTCTGAAGCTGTGCGCGCAATGGTGCGCGAAACTCAACTATCTCCGGCTAATTTGATTTATCCGCTGTTCCTCCTTGATGGTAGCCAGCGAAGGGAAGAGATCAAAAGTATGCCGGGTATTTTTCGCCTTTCTGAGGACCTAGTCCTGAAGGAAATTGAGGAAGCTGTGAAACTGGGCTTGATGAACTTTGTTCTTTTTCCCGCCGTGGATGATGGTTTGAAGGATAAGACAGCTTCATATAGCTATGCGGATGACAATTTTTATCTTAGAGTCATTCGTGAGATAAAGCGGAACTTTCCGGATGTAAGCCTCATGAGCGACGTTGCGATGGATCCATACAGCTCGGACGGTCATGATGGCCTTGTTGTGGATGGAAAAATCATGAATGATGAAACGTTGCCTATCCTCGCTCGAATGTCTGTGGCGCAGGCCCAAGCAGGCATAGATATCATCGGCCCTTCAGATATGATGGATGGTCGCGTTCAGTTCATCCGCGAAGCACTCGATGATGCAGGTCACTCCCAGGTGGCAATCATGTCGTACTCCGCTAAGTACGCGAGTGCCTTCTATGGTCCTTTCAGGGATGCACTTGAAAGCGCACCTAAATCGGGCGATAAAAAGACCTACCAAATGGATCCTTCTAACAAGATGGAAGCCTTACGGGAAGCAAGTCTTGATTACCAGGAAGGAGCGGATTATCTCATGGTTAAACCGGCTCTTTGTTACCTGGATGTGATTCACATGTTGAATGAATCGTTTGACATTCCGATCACAGCTTACAACGTTTCTGGTGAATACGCCATGCTAAAAGCCGCTTGCGCCCATGGTTGGCTTGATTACAACAAAGCTATGCCTGAGATGCTTCTAAGCATCAGAAGAGCCGGTGCTTCAGGCATATTGACGTATTTCGCGAAGGATTTTGCAAAGCTCTATGCGGAGGGAAGAATATGAAGTTTCTCTTGGCCTGTGCATCCTTCATTTGGATGTGCAGTTCTGTATTTGCTCAGCAATTTCCCAATGTGCTAATTCATGAATGGGATGGAAACGGATACCAGCCTTGTGAGCCTTCAATTGCTATCCGACCTGATAATCCTTCAATAATAGTTGCAGGATCTATTCTCGATAACGTTTATTTCTCCTCCGATTCAGGGAAAACATGGACTCTCCAACAATTGAAGTCTCCTTTGGGTGTCTTCGGTGACCCGTGCATCATCGCAACGAAGAGCAGATTTTTTTATTTCCATCTCTCGGATCCTTCCGGAAAGGGGTGGTCAGACAATGGGCTACTCGATCGAATCGTTGTTCAATCGTCGAAGAATGGACGTAAATGGTCCAAAGGGGGTGGAATTTGGCTCAATCATCCTGCCGATCAAGACAAGGAATGGGCCGCTAGCAGCGCCGATGGAAAGTCGATCTATTGCACGTGGACGCAGTTTGATGAGTATGGCTCTAAAGACCCGAAAGACAGTACGTTGATTCTTTTTAGTAAGGCGAATCACAAAGGATGTAATTGGAGCGACCCGGTTAGGATTAACCAAAAGGCTGGAAATTGCTTGGATGATGACCGAACGGTCGAAGGGGCTGTTCCCGCCGCTGGTCCAAATGATGAGGTATATGTTGCTTGGGCTTTTGACGATAAAATTTGGTTCGATCGCTCAATGGATGGAGGGAAAACGTGGCTCGATCAAGATATCATCGCAGTAGAAGGTACTTCCGGTTGGGATCAACAAGTTCCAGGAGTAGGTAGGGTCAACGGTATGCCCGTTACAAGTACTGATTTATCTGGTGGCCCTAATCATGGACGTATTTACATCAACTACACGGATCAAATCGATGTTAACGGGTCTACAAAAACGCTCGCGTACATCGTTTTCTCTGATGATAAAGGGGCATCATGGTCTGAGCCTGTTCGAATCGATGAAGACAACTCAGTTGAGCATCAATTCTTTACATGGATGGCTGTTGATCAAATCACCGGTAGGGTGCATGTAGTGTTTTACCAAAGAAAGGAATCGGCCGGATGGTTAACAGATGTGGTTTGGGCTAGCTCAAGTGATGGGGTAACCTTTGACGCAAAAGTTATTTCAGAATCCGCTTTCTCGCCCAATTCAGAAGTTTTCTT
The DNA here is from genome assembly GCA_046047375.1 of Bacteroidota bacterium. GTDB lineage: Bacteria > Bacteroidota > Bacteroidia > Flavobacteriales_D > Sanyastnellaceae > RI-182. Next base: position 1,607 of record JBJOIB010000244.1, on the reverse strand, counting down.
TGGCGATTACAACAATATTTCTGCTCACAAGGGTGTAATTCGGCCAATTTGGACTAGAAACGACAAAGGCCGCCTCAGTATATGGACGGCCTTGATCAATGAGTAAGGATTACGCTCCAAGGATGCGCTGAGCAACGTTGGCAAGCTCTTCCTGTGTTGGAGTCATCTTGGGACGTTCGAAGTTGATGTCGCTTACGTGTTGCAAAGGAACGAGGTGCATATGAGCATGTGGCACTTCCAGTCCAATAACGGCTATGCCTATCCGCTTGCAAGGAACGGCAGCCTTGAGTTTTGCAGCTACTTCCTGAGCAAAAATGTTGATTTCCGCTAGGTATGCACGGTCTAAGTCAAAAATGTAATCGACTTCTATTTTCGGAACAACAAGGGTGTGGCCTTCAGCCAATGGATTTACATCGAGAAAAGCGATGAACTTATCGTTTTCAGCGATTTTGTGACAAGGGATCTCCCCAGCAATTATCCGACTAAAGATAGATGCCATCAACGAGAAATTTCTAGGATTTCGAATTTAACGAGCCCAGCTGGCACTTGTACTTCAGCAACATCTCCTACAGCTTTACCAAGCAAACCTTTTCCAATAGGACTTTCAACACTGATTTTTTTGGCAGCAAGATTGGCCTCGTTCTCTGCCACGAGCGTGTATTCAACAACAGCGTTGTTGTTCAAGTTTTTAATTTTTACTCGTGATAGAATGAATACCTTGCTTGAGTCAATCTGATTTTCATCTATAAGACGGGCATTGGCAAGAACGTTCTCCAATTTGGAAATCTTTACTTCCAAAAGGCCTTGTGCTTCCTTGGCCGCATCATACTCAGCATTTTCTGATAAATCACCTTTATCCCGTGCTTCAGCAATTTGCTGAGAAATACGTGGACGTTCAACCATTTTTAGTTGATGCAATTCATCCTTCAACCTCTGAAGGCCTTCTTCGGTATAATATGAAACGTTTGACATGATGGTTCGTTTTATGTTCGACTAGGGTCGAAAATAAAGCGAGAAAACCCTAATAAAGGGCCTTCTCGCTTGTACAAATATACGAAATGTTTTTCTGATCTCTTACAGAGTCAATCGCAAACCGATGCCGTGGATTCCTCCAAATGGATTTGATAGCTTGTACGAGTAATCAAAACCTATGATGGAACCGTTCGCTCCTGCAGGAATTTGAAGAGACAAACCAGCTGCTGGTCCGGTGATAGCAGTCAAGCGAGTGTCAGCATTCGTTACATCTTGCTCATACTGATATCCAGCGCGTAGTTGAACGCGCTCACGCCAGTTGAACTCAGCACCAAAGCCAAATTGGTCTTGAGTGAATGAGTTTGAAATAAACTGACCATTCGCAGTTAACTTGCTGTTTTCAGACAACAAAAAGTCATACGCAACACCAATGTTTACCATAGAAGGTAATTCATAGCGCTCAGCGCGCATACTCGTGGTAAGACTTGATCCAGATCCTAAGGTTGAGGTCACTGACAATCCATCACCAGAATAACGCATTGGAGGCCCCACGTTGCGAAGAGATATACCAAATTTCAATTGGTCATTATCTCCTGTTACGTATTTAATACCAGCATCGAATGCCACACCTTGTG
>JBJOIB010000243.1:0-5397 GCA_046047375.1 Bacteroidota bacterium | reverse complement strand
CGAGCAGAAATAAACCGAGGAAAATACACATGGCGGTGATGCTCGATATACCGTCCATGTTGTCGAGCATGTTAATGGAATTCATCAGACCAGTAATCCATAGAAAGGTAATGACCCAACTTAAGGGTGGACTATCGAGATCGATGACCCATCCACCAGCAATCAGGACCATTGCGCACGCCGACTGAAAAAGGAACTTCATGAAAGGCTTGGTGTTGAACGCGTCATCCAACAAGCCGGCAAAGAAAGCAAGAGTAGCAGCTAAAAGCAGCGGCAATGTTCCATCTTCGGCCGGATAACCAGCGAGAAGCACCACCATAAGGACGAGAAACCCCACAAAAAACGAAATTCCTCCGATGGTTGGTTTGCTTTGGGCACTCCATCTGACTTGAATTTTCCCCGGTTGATCTTTCATACCGAGGGTTTTCAAAAATTTTAGGAGAAGGAGATTCACCGTCAATGCTACCAAGGCCACACCCGCAAAAACACCCAAAATCATTCTTCGGTAGAAAAAACAAATGGTGAAACAAAAGAAGCAAATGACAGAGCTTTCGCATCCTTGGCTGACACAAGTGGATTGTCAGCATGCCATTCTATACCGAGCATCGGGTCATTCCAAAGCAACGAGCGCTCATGCTCAGCGGAGTAGTGATTGGAGCATTTATAATTGAACACGGTATTGTCTTCAAGTGCAACAAAGCCATGAGCAAATCCCTCAGGAATATAAAATTGCAGTTTATTTTCAGCAGAAAGCAAAACGGCCAAGTGCTGTCCAAATGTTGGCGATCCCTCCCTAATATCAACCGCGACGTCTAACACCGAACCGTGGGAAACCCGCACCAATTTTGCTTGAGCAAAGGGTGGAATCTGAAAATGGAGGCCTCTTAAAACGTTTTTTCGTGATCCTGATTCGTTGTCTTGAACAAATTTCGTCTTTAGTCCGGTGAATTTTTTAAACGTTTCTGCATTAAAAGGTTCAAAAAAGTAGCCGCGGTCGTCTGCATGAATGGTTGGCTCAAGAAGCAACAAACCGGGAATAGCGAGGGAATGCACTATCATTTTTTCTTTCTTTCAGATTCACTGTAATACCCATCATTATAACCTGATCGGTAGCCATAGCCGTAACCATATCCGTAACCGTAACTATTGGTGTATCTGGAGCGCTCAAGGCTTATTCCGTTCAAGATGACAGACAGCTTTCGAATTTGATTTTCGTTGATCAATCGATCCGCATTTTGCACGAATTGCTTTTTCGAATAATCAGCGCGAAAGATGTAGAGAGGGTAGTCTGCTTGTTGGATGATTGGTAGCCCATCTGTTACCAATCCAACCGGTGGGGTATCAATCACAATGAGGTCATACATTTGTCGCAATTGCACCAGCAACTGATTCATTGATTCCGAAATAATCAATTCACTCGGATTGGGTGGCAGCGGACCTGATGTGATGAAATCCAAATTGTCGATATCGGATTTTCGGATAGACTCTTCCAAACTCGATTTTCCGATAAGAACCGTGCTCATTCCAACAGTATTGTCAACTCCAAAGCCTTTGTGAATCTTAGGCTTTCTCATATCGAGATCAACCAACAAGACCTTCTTACCGCTGAACGCAAAGATTCCAGCCAGATTGATAGCCACGAAGGTTTTTCCCTCACCTGATATGGTTGAAGTTACAGCAGCCACTTTGGAACCTGACGAACTGTCAATGAACTGAAGATTTGTTCGCACTGATCGAAAGGACTCCGCCAGCATGGATTTCGAATTTTCTCTCACCACGAGCATCGAATTCTCCATGTCTTTGTATTTCGGAATAATACCGAGGGTGGAGATGGATGCGTTCGAAAGTTTCACTATCTCATTCAACGTAGTTATCTCATTGTGAAGAAGATAACGAATAGAAATGAGAACAAATCCAAGTACTATTCCGATCAGAAGGAACGAAATAAGCACAACATTTTTCTTGGGTGCGATAGGAACGCCAGGAAGTTGGGCTTCGTCGAGAATTTGGTTAGATGTTACAAACCCCTCCTTGGAAATGCGGTATTCAATGCGCTTTTCGAGCAACATTGTGTAGTACTTTTCATTGATGCTAAAAAGGCGTTCTAAGCGAGCATACTCCAGTTCTTTCGTTGGAAGACCGTAATAAATTTGTTCCAACTCTTTTAGCTTGTCGTAGTTTTCAGTTTTTCGCAAGCTGATTTTGTTTTTCAACGCCGCGATGGTTTCTACTATGATCTTCTTTTGTACCCCGATTTGATAGTCAAGGCTTTTCACCTTGTGGTTATCGGCTGTCACAGAATAGAGTGCCTCTTCCCTATCAAACAAAAGCTTTTCAAGCGACCGCAACAGGTCAGCTAAAGCACCTTCATATTGACTTCCGGCGACCAGCGGAACGAGGTTGTAAATTTCAATATCAGCGGAACTTCGTTTGGTGAGTTCATTGACTTCATTGAGTAGCTTTTCTTCAACTTCAAGGGAGATGATTCGGTTTTCAATATCGTTTAATCGATCCAAGTAAACATCGCTTATCCCTTGTAAATCAGATATCTTATTTTCTTGCTTGTAGGCATTCAGCATGACCTCAGACATCCGAAGGTTTTCAAATACCGTATCAATTTGTGCATCGATGAAGGAGAGGATGTTTTCATCGCTTCGCTGTCTGTTTTCAAGATCGAATCGAATGAATTCAGAAGAAATGGCTTGCACAAAATCACGCGCCAGGTAGGGGTTGTTGTTCTTGTAGCGGATACGGATGGTTTTTGCCGTGTTATTGAGCACTCGTACTTCAAGTCCGCTTAAGAATCGCGCCGGTAGAGCAGCCATATTGTTCACGGTGAAAAACAAGCTGTATTCTTTAGTGAATTTCTGGATTTCTTCTGCATCAATTACCACCAGATGAAAGGTAAATTCAGGCAATTGAATAGTTTCAGCAGGCGACAATCCGGGATAGGATTTTCCGCGGACATTCAAGTTAAACGTGAGGTTCTCATTGAACGTAATTTCAATGGGTTTCCCTAGAATCGTTTTGTCTGCAATGCTATCAATTTCAATCCGATAAGGCGAGAGAATGTAATGATCACTAGATAAGATTTGTCCTTGCGCCTCGTAGCTAATTTGCACTGGAATTTGTTTCAGTGCTCGTTCAATGAGCAATTTGGAGCGGATGAGTTCTACTTTGGCATCGATTGAACTCTCCCCAACCATTTGGTTAACATTGAGCACACGGGTAGCGCTATCGTCTTCACCCAATTGAATGGTAGCCTGAGCTTCAAAAACTTCTGGTGTATAACGCAAATAGAGCAGCGCAGAAACAGCAGAAAGTACAAAAAGAAGGATGAGCCAAATGGCTGATTTTTTTACAATGTGCAAGAATAGGCCCAAGTCGAACTCATGGGAGAAATTGGTGATTCGCTCCTTGTAATCGTTGGTATTGAGTTGTTCTTGCATGCAGGATTTTAGAAAGCGCCTTGGAGGATGGCATAAATCAATGCTATTCCTGAAACCAGCGTCACGAAAGGAGAAATATCCTTGAGCAACTCGTTGGCGATTTCAGGAACAGGCTCAACATAGATAACATCATTCGCCTGAACGAGCATGTTCGCATATTCAACGCCTTCAATGGTTGAAAGGTCCATTTGATAGACTTCGTTTTTACCATTCGAGGTTCTGATCAACTTCACCTTGCGTGCATTTCCACGCAGCGTTATTCCTCCGGCCATTGCTATACACTCAACTACCGTGGTATTGCGATTGGTTAAAGGCACCACCATAGCTGTTCCTCCGTTTCCTGGGAAAACCAATACGCGTCGATTAACAACTTCTACTACCGCAAAAGGATCGTGGTAAAAATTGGTATATAACTCTTCTATCTTTTCTTCAGCTTGGTTCAATGTAAGTCCCTGCACGTGTACTTCACCGATTTCAGGAAGTTCGATGTATCCGTTTCGTTCAACGATGTACGTAGTGTTAGGGAAAGTCGTAAACTGTCGTGAATCCCTGGTGCCGGCAGTAACATCTAGAATTGCTGCTCCACCGTTGGCAAACAAGCGAACCAGAATCAGGTCGTTCATGTTGATTTTATACTCTTCGGTAATAAAGCTATCAGGGAAGGTATTGAACGAATAGTCATGATCTGTACGGAACATAACATTTCGGTTTATGGTGCAACTTGCCAAGGCAGATAACACCAACAGTCCTGACAAGGCAGGGAAGAATTTCTTCATCGTCATAAATATCATCACAGCATACAAAAATAAACTTTTGAGTCAGGTTTCGACAAGGAAATCGGCCTTGAAGGGAAACACCGAGCAAGAAAAACAATCGTTACCTTTGCTGCATGGGAAGAACAGTAGTTATCGGCGCCAGTCCAAACCCTGATAGATATAGCTTTCAGGCCACGATACGTCTTGTAGAATTTGGAGAAGAAGTGATCCCTATCGGGATGCGAATGGGAGAGATTGGCGGGCTTCAAATTATCACTGAACGTCCCAATTTAACAGATGTAGATACTGTAACACTATACGTGGGGCCAGACAATCAACCCTCGTGGTATGATTACATCATATCCTTGAAACCGCGCCGGGTTATATTTAATCCAGGAACAGAAAACCCCACGTTTAGTGCTATGCTCGCAGCATCAGGCATTCAAAGTGAGATTGCTTGTACCTTGGTGCTTCTAGCCATGAACAACTATGCGCTATGAACTTGAACAACGGAACCTTGCGCTTGCGTCCTGTTCAATCTAATGATGTAGAAATTCTGTTGCATTGGGAAAATGATCCTAGCCATTGGTGGGTGAGTGGGATAACATCGCCCTATAGCAGGGCGGATATAGAAGGTTTTGTTTCAGGCATAACCGATATTCATCAAGACAAACAGTTTCGTTGGGTGATAGAGCACGAAGGGCATCCAATTGGCACAATAGATTTGTATGAATTTGATGCGGTGCATAGGCGCGCAGGCGTTGGGATACTCATTGCGGAGCGATCCAAGAGGCAAAAAGGGCTCGGAGAGTTAGCTTTGCGTCTTTTGATGGAACACGGTCAGGATGTTCTTAGCCTTCATCAGTTGTACGCTGCTATTCCTGAGAGTAACGAAGCAAGCATTCGGTTGTTCGAAAAATGTGGTTTTGTGCGCACGGCTGTCCGCAGAGAATGGCTGCAATTTGAAGGTCGTTTTGAAGACGAATTGTTCTATCAACGTATATTTGAGCAATGAAAAAATGGGTTGTACTTGCAGTGGTGCTGGCTGTGGGAGGTTTTGGTGTCTACATTTATCGGCAATGGACACAACCGGTTACCTATTTCTCGGGGGCTGAGAAGAAAGTACTCATTGCCAGCGGATCCACTTTAGACGAATTGACCCAGGATTTGCTTTCAGACTCCATAATAACAGA
>JBJOIB010000242.1:0-4787 GCA_046047375.1 Bacteroidota bacterium | reverse complement strand
GATCGGAGATCAGGCACAGTTTCGACGTGTTCAGGATGCGCTATGGTCGGAAGGCATTAAGGTGTATGCGGGTGAAGAGGCGTTGGCTCAGGTTGTTGAAATGGCCGAAATAGATATGGTTTTGACAGCCCTTGTTGGGTTTGCTGGGCTTCGGCCTACCGTTGCGGCCATTGAGGCAGGAAAGCACATTGCCTTGGCGAACAAAGAAACCCTTGTTGTAGCAGGGGAGATCATCACGCGCTTGGCAAGAGAAAAAGGGGTGAACATTTATCCTGTAGATTCGGAGCACTCTGCCATATTTCAGTGTCTTGTTGGTGAGTGGATGAATCCCATTGAGAAAATAGTGCTGACGGCTTCCGGAGGCCCGTTTCGGGGTAAAACTGCGGAAGACCTAGCATCTGTTACAAAAGCGCAAGCCTTAAAGCATCCGAACTGGAGCATGGGGGCGAAAATCACCATCGACTCAGCTAGTTTGATGAACAAAGGGTTGGAAGTGATAGAAGCCAAGTGGTTATTTGGTTTGAAAAATGAGCAAATAGAGGTTATCGTTCATCCACAGTCCATCATCCACAGTTTAGTGCAGTTTGAAGACGGGTCGATGAAAGCGCAAATGGGATTACCTGATATGAAATTGCCGATTCAATATGCCTTAGGCTATCCGCAGCGATTGAAAAACAATTTTCCTCGATTTGATTTTGCTCAATACGCCCAGCTTACGTTTGAGCAACCTGACTTGAAGACATTCCGGAACTTGCAATTGGCATATGATGCACTTGCGGCTGGCGGAAATGCACCATGTGTGTTAAATGCGGCCAATGAAATTGCCGTCGCTCGGTTTTTACGCGATGACATTGGATTTTTAGCCATGAGTGATTTGATTTCCAACACCATGGCCTCCATTCCCTTTATTGCCAATCCAACTCTTGCTGAGCTTTTTTCATCTGATGCCGAGGCTCGGGCATTTGCTTCAGGACATTAAAAAAGCCGGTGCAAAACCGGCTTTATAACATGGGTTGATCTTGGAATCAAACCGTCATTATTTCTCCTTCTTTTTTCTCAAGAACCGCATCAATTTTCTTTACGTATTGATCTGTCAGTTCTTGGACTTTTGCCTCGGCTGATTTAGCCATATCTTCACTCAAGCCGTCTTTTTCGGCGCTTTTAATGAAATCATTGGCGTCTTTGCGCGCATTTCTGATACCTACTTTGGCGTGTTCTCCCTCGGCGCGTGCCTTTTTCGTGAGGTCGCGGCGGCGTTCTTCAGTAAGCGGAGGAACAGAAACAATGATTACTTCTCCGTTGTTTTGTGGATTAAGTCCGAGGTTCGCATTGGTGATTCCGGTCGAAATCGGGTCGATCATAGCTTTTTCCCAAGGTTGTACTGTAATGGTACGTGGGTCTGGAGTAGTAACGTTGGCCACCTGTTTAAGCGGGGTCATTGATCCGTAATAGTCAACCATCACAGAGTCAAGCATGCTCGGGTGTGCTTTTCCCGCGCGGAGTTTGTTGAGTTCGAATTCGAGGTGGGCGATGGCCTTATTCATTTGATCCTTCGCCTCTTCGAGTGCCATTTGAATTTCTTCAGTCATTCCTTCAATCTTAATTACTGCTAAAATAACGAACTTTAAAGAGAATTGGTTAGAACTCCACCAAAGTTCCGAGTTCCTCCCCTTGCATGAGCCTGAGTAAATTTCCAGGCTTGTTCATATCGAACACGATGATCGGCAATTTGTTTTCGTTGCATAGTGTGAAGGCGGTCATATCCATCACTTTGAGGCCCTTTTGGTACACCTCATCGAAGGTAACACGGGCATATTTCACAGCGTTCGGGTCTTTTTCAGGATCCGCGGTGTAAATACCATCCACGCGAGTGCCTTTGAGGATCACATCAGCTTCGATTTCGATAGCGCGAAGGGAAGCCGCTGAGTCAGTGGTGAAGTACGGGTTTCCAGTTCCAGCGCCGAAAATTACCACCCTTCCCTTTTCGAGGTGGCGAATAGCTCTGCGACGGATAAACGGTTCAGCGATTTGCTTCATCTCGATAGCAGACTGCAAACGCGTTCTCACCTTATTCTTTTCTAAGGCTGCCTGCAGTGCCATTGCATTGATCATTGTGGCGAGCATTCCCATGTAGTCACCTTGTGTGCGTTCAATGCCTCCTTCTTCGGCTTGGACGCCTCTAAAGATGTTACCACCACCAATTACAATGGCTGTTTCCACACCGGCGTCAACAATTTGTTTGATTTCACCTGCATATTGCTGAAGGCGGTCGTTGTCGATACCGAACTGTTTGTCGCCCATCAGTGCTTCACCGCTGAGCTTCAATAAGACCCTTTTGTATTTCATAACTGAGAATGGATGCAAATATGGAAAAATAAGTTGTAACAGCGAATGAGATGGGTAAGGCACAAAAAAAGCCCCGCAGTAGCGGGGCTTTATTTCTTGTTCTCTTATCCGAGGGTAATTCTGCGGAAAGCAGTAACAGTGAGGTCTTTTTCCACCCCGTTTAGGTACTGCTGAATTGAGAGTTTATTGTCTTTAATGAACGCTTGTTCAAGCAATGCTGCTTCTTTGAACCATTTGGTCACGCGGCCATCGGCAATTTTATCAGCCATATCAGCCGGCTTACCTTCTTGGATAGCCAATTCGCGAGCGATTTCCTTTTCTTTTGCGATCAGGTCAGCTGGAATTTCAGATGGGCTAACAGCTACCGGAGCCATAGCAGCAACTTGCATTGCTACATCGCGCGCTACATCGTCGCCAACAGATTTGTTGAAAGAAACGATAGAAGCGAGTTTATTTCCCGGGTGGTTGTAAGCAACCACTTTAGCAGAAGAAAGCACTTCGTATGCAGAAAGATCGATTTTCTCACCGATTTTACCGATTTCCTCAGTAATCTTATCGGAGATGCTCATTCCGCCTGCATATTCCATTGAACGAAGATCGTCAATAGAGGCAGGGTTTGCGTTCACTGCGATATCGAGGATGTTGTTAGCGAACTTGCCAAACTCTTCGTTTTTAGCAACGAAGTCGGTTTCACAGTTCAAAACGATCATCACACCGCGTGAACCGTCTGCAGTGGTTTTGGCAATAACCAAACCTTCTGCTGCGTCGCGATCGCTGCGCTTAGCGGCAACTTTCTGACCTTTTTTACGAAGGATTTCGATAGCGCCTTCAAAATCGCCATTTGATTCTTCGAGGGCTTTTTTGCAGTCCATCATACCGGCACCGGTAGTTTGGCGCAATTTGTTTACCTCGGCTGCTGAAATCTTAATCATGATATATGCTTTTTTTCCGGAGTACCGGACGTATGTTGCGTCTTATTCTTCAACAGCGCTTTCTTTGCGCTCACCTTTCTTATCCTTCTCAACTTTGCGTTCAGAAAGACCTTCACCGATTGCTCCGCAGATCACATCGAGGATTTTCGCGATTGATTTTGAAGCGTCGTCGTTCGCAGGGATAGGGAAATCGATTGGACGTGGGTCAGAGTTTGTATCAACCATTGCGAAGATTGGAATACCCAATTTTTGTGCTTCAGCAACAGCGATGTGCTCTTTCTTTACGTCTACGATAAAGATTGCAGCTGGAAGACGGCTAAGATCAGCGATAGAACCGAGGTTCTTCTCCAATTTCGCACGTTGACGGCTTACTTGAAGGCGCTCACGCTTCGACAATGTCGAGAACGTTCCGTCTGTTTCCATTTTGTCGATTTGCGACATTTTACGGATCGCCTTACGAACAGTAGCGAAGTTGGTCAACATACCACCTGACCAGCGTTCAGTTACGTACGGCATGTTTACAGAGGCTACGCGCTCTGCAACAAGTTCTTTCGCTTGTTTCTTGGTTGCTACGAAGAGGACTTTCTTGCCTGACTTCGCGATCTGACGCATTGCGTTCGCTGCCTCATCGAGTTTAGCGATGGTTTTGTTCAGATCAATGATGTGGATTCCTTTCTGCTCAGTAAAGATGTACGGAGCCATGTTTGGATTCCATTTGCGCTTGAGGTGACCGAAATGTACGCCGGCCTCCAAAAGCTCTTCAAAAGTTGCTTTTGCCATTTGTTTACTTTCCTAATTAAGCAACTCCTAAGTAGCCTTTCGGGTCTCAGGAGTTTGGATGCTAAACAGTTATTAATAAATCGTCTCTTGCGATTAACGCTTAGAGAACTGGAATTTCTTACGAGCTTTCTTCTGTCCGAATTTCTTACGCTCAACCATGCGTGGGTCGCGGGTAGTAAGGCCTTCTGCCTTAAGAGCCGGCTTCCAATCAGCATTGATTTCGATAAGCGCTTTAGAAATAGCAAGACGAATTGCTTCTGCCTGACCGGTGATACCGCCGCCTTGAACATTCACTTTCACGTCGTATTTTCCAACGGTTTCAGTGAGTCCAAATGGCTGGTGCACCTTGTACTGAAGCATTCCTGCCGGGAAATAATCTTTTACATCGCGTTTGTTAACGACGATTTGACCGCTTCCTTCTGACAAGTATACGCGGGCAACTGACGTTTTCCGGCGGCCTGAGGTGTTCACAACTTCCATACTGTGATGGCTTTATTACTTATTGGATTCGTATTTCACTGGCTTTTGCGCCTCAAATTTGTGCTCAGAACCAATCACAACGTGAAGGTTACCGAAAATTTGACGACCCAAACTGTTCTTTGGAAGCATTCCGCGAACGGCCTTCTCAACCATATCAGCCGGCTTGCGCTTCATCATCTCACGTGCAGTGCGAACGCGCTGACCACCTGGATACCCAGTGTGGCGGATGTACAATTTGTCATCCCACTT
>JBJOIB010000241.1:0-5243 GCA_046047375.1 Bacteroidota bacterium | reverse complement strand
AGAACTGCGTAAACAGGGTTCCACCATCCAGTTTCATATCGCCTTTCCACGGAATTTTCCCGTAATAGTTATCATCGCGGTTCCAGAAGCAATTGATTTGCACCATGTAGATTTCACCCATGATTCCGGAATCGATCACACTCTTGATCCACTCGCTTGGCGGTGAATAGCGGTTTTGCATCACAGCGAAGACCTGACGAGAAACATTCAAGGCCGCGTAAATGATTTTTTCGCAATCGGCCTTTGAGAGGGCCATAGGCTTCTCTACCACCACGTGTTTCTTGGCATTCAGAGCCAGAAGCGCTTGAGAAGCATGCAATCCATTCGGGGTACAAACCGATACCACATCAATTTCAGGGTGATTGGCTAGAAGCTCTTCAGGCGTAGTATAGAACGGACCATCCCAGGTTACGCCGCATTCTTCTCTTGATCGCAAGTCGCACATGGCTACAAGTTCAGCTCCTTCCTGACGCAACACCATTTCCGCATGACGCTTGCCAATATGCCCGGCTCCAATGACCCCAAAACGTACCATAAATAGTTCTTTTTTTGGCAAAGTTATCTAACTTTTGCAATACGCCATGATTCAACTGTAAATAGCGTACTCCTTAATCGTTTCGCACCGAGCGGTTGAAGATGATGTACCCGAAATTGAACACTACACTCCAGGGTTTTGCCTTGCCGTCGTAATAGTTCACGGCAAAGCTAACGGGCCCTACAGGAGACTCAAAAACGAGGTTGGCAGAGCCGATGTATCTCGGACGAAACATGGTTTCATATTCTGCTGCTTGGGTATTGGTTTGCTCGATTTGTCTGAACGCATTGAATGCGTGCGCCTCGAGACGAAGATCTAAGTTCTCTGTGAAACTCGTAACCCACATAAAGCCAGCTGCACCGTACGAATGCGCTCTAAACTGGGGCATAAAAAACGTTTGAGACTCGGGAATCGGCTGATATACCGGGGCAGAAATGACGGAAGCTATGTAGTTGTCAAAAAATGGTTGATCGGATAGAACCCCTTCAAGTCGAAAACCCACAGCAAATGGTCCGAAATGAGAGAAGTAGTTGGTATACTCCACTTTCAAGTTGACCCAGTTGTGGTAATGGTAGGCTGTATCTCGTAAAAACGAAGTGGATCCCGGAAGGGTTGACTCTTCACCGGTCACGAGTTTACCGCGTACTTTGAGGTAGGTTCCTCTGTTTGCAAACATCTTTCTATTCAATGTAGATCGCTCATAGATCGCATCAAAGATGCCAGCATCGAGGCGCGTTCTATCTGCCGTATCCACGGCTTGAAAATTCTCCGTTTGATAATACGAGTCTTCAATTCTTGCGAAGTTCGCGTGCACCTCAAATCGTCCCTTATTGTTGGCGGGAAGCCTTAATTTCACCCCCGCAAAACTCTCATTGATAACGATATACGATGGCCTGACCTCCTCAAAAAAGGTGGCGAAACTTCGGAAATAATCCCACCGGTTCAAGGTAAATGTTGGCTCAACAGAGAAAGGAATTCGGAAGGGAAAATCGAAGCGGATGCCGGCATGAACAGAACCGTAAAACTTACCGAAGTACGAATTGGCCGTTATAGAAGAGCCCACCGCTCCGAAGAGGTTGTACTGCAGACCTATGAACCCATAATTGATAGGTCGTGACGAGAAGTTTCCTCCAACAGAGAGGGCCACGTTGCGCTCTTTGCGGATGTTGAGGTTCATGGCATACTTGCCAGAAGTAGGATTGTAGGTGGCAGATGGAAATGCTGACTGAATGCGATCATCTGCCAACACTCGAAAATATGGCCGCTTTAAATCGTTGATGGTGATCACACCCTTTCTTCGCGGAAAGAATTGACGTACGTATGTTTTCTGTGACTTTTCGATACCTGTCAGAGTAATTTCATCAAAAACAAGCGGCTTGAATCGTTTTTTGAAGGCAGCCCTGCGGGCTTCTCTTTCTTCCTCAGTGACCCTTCTTTTGGTGACTGTTCGAATGGTATCCATTTGAACCAAGGCCTGCATGTAGCCTGCGCGAATGGCCTCGCCTACTTCAGGAAAATCGAATGTTGACACATCTAATTCCGGTTCTATCAGAATCATTTCATCGCACAACGATTCAAAATTCGTGGCGTACATCACCATGCTTTTGAACTGAGATAGCAAGTCATCCTCTTGTGGTGGGTCTTCGTTGTTTGAAACATTGCTGCCAATGATAACATCCGGCAGAAAATCATTGTAAAGCACGTTCGAAGGAAAGTTGTTGTATAGGCCTCCATCGTAGAGCAATGCTCCATCCACCCGAATGGGTGAAATATAAAAAGGATAGGTCATGGAAGCTCTTACAGCCGTCGCTAATTGACCGGATTTGAAAATGACCTGCCTCTTATTTTCTACATCCGATGCTACACATCGATAAGGGATCATGAGGCTGTCGAAATTATACGCCGCTGCAGCATCTGCCATGCTGTACGCCTTCACAAGGTTAAAATCCAACAAGCCAGTAGAAATCAAATTCGTTGGCAGGGTGGATGACACAAACTGTCCGCTCGCAAAACGGATAACTCCCATTGTGGCATTGTCTTCTTGCTCTTTGTAATAATACCGCAGTTCTTCAGCAATATCGCCTTGAGCCATACGAATGTATTCATCTGACCGAATAAGGGAATCGATTTCCTGAACGGTGTATCCGGAAGCATAAAGTGCCCCGATGACAGCCCCCATGGAAGTTCCAGCGATGTAATCGATGGGAATATCATTCTCTTCCAAGGCACGTAACACCCCGATGTGTGCAGCGGCCTTTGCCCCTCCGCCACTAAGCACCACTCCTACCCTCTGCGCATGAGATGCGAAAGGAAAAAGTGAAATAGCTAAAAAGATGATCAGTCGATTCATGGTGCAAATGGGCATGTAAAAATGTCACTTTTTGCCCAAATTATCACTACGAAATTGAGTGAACGGCAAACTCAAAGGAGCGAACGGAGGTAGTCAGGCGCATGAAGCATTCGCGAACCATACCACGAGAACAATTCGCCATCTACGAGGAGCACTTCAGCACCAGGAAAAAGGGTTCGGTATCGAGCTGCGTGTTTTTCGACGAATGGAAAAGGCTCAGAAGAAAGCATGATAACCTCTGGAGCTGCATCCTGCAATTCAGCTACAGTCATTTGAGGATAACGCGGTTCTGCAGCTTCTACAATGTTATTGAACCCGCAAAATGCCAGAACTTGTCCGATATATGTATCTGGTCCCACCAACATTTCGGGGTGCTGCCAGATGAGGTAAGCCACCCTCTTTTTGGTTTGATTTTGAAGTGGTTCCCACGTTTGCTCGATCTTCTGACGCAGCATTTGCGCGGCTTCCAAGCGATGCGTTGCTTTACCAACTGCTTCTATCATATCAAGCGCTGCATTCACGCTTCTAACATCTGTGATCAGCACATTGTAATCTTCAGCGAGGGCTTCGATTTGCGCTTTATCATTCTCCTCTTTGTTCGCGATGATGAGATCAGGTTGTAGCCGCTTCACGTTTTCGAAGCGCACGTTCTTGGTGCCTCCAATACGGGCTACTTCTTTCCATTTTTTCTCAGGTCGCACACAAAACTTGGTGATGCCCACCACTTCTTTCTCAAGTCCAAGATCGAACAGCAATTCTGTTTGACTCGGCACAAGGGAAATGATTCGCTGGGGCGGATGTTCAGGCGCCCATGACTCTGGCACAAAGGGCATCAGCTCAGCAATTGATGAATTTGTTCCTCAGACAACCCAAGCGTACCTTCCTCAGCAGCCGCTACGGCTTGGTAAACAGATGCTGTGTCGAAACCTAAATTCTCCCCTAACCGTCTCAGAAGATCCACTTCAGCCTCATCTACCGAACCGTCTACCGATGCAAGCAAAAGCGCGCGGTAAAAAAAACTAACACGCTCATCTTCAGCGATTTTTGGAAAATCCTTAGCATCTGTAATCTCGGAAAGATCGATACCTGCATTTCGCGCCATGCGGCGGATGATGAGTTCTTCGCCTTCATCCAGCACACCATCTACCTTTACAAGTTGTGCCAACCAGCTTAATTGCGTTGCATTCATGAACTTTAGTTGAGGATTCAAAAGTACAAAGAACCCTCAATTTCGCTTCACAAATTTGAGCACACGCTGGTCATTGCCTGTGAGTGTAATGGAATAAACTCCTGCACTAAATGCATCCAGGGCAATGGTCATCCACCCGGTAGGGTGAAAACCTGACTCCCAAACACGCTGACCCTGAGCATTGTAGATTTGAATAGCATCTACCGAAGAGCCGAGGTGTAGATTGATTTCAGCAAGAGCTGGATTTGGGTAGAGTGCATCGCCAAAGGCATTCAACTCATTCACATTATCGATTACCTGTCCGCAGTCTGTTACCAGCAAGGTGTCAGATGCCGTACAAGGATAGGTGGCCGTTACATACACCAATCCGGCTTCGAAAGCGGTGAACAAAGGACCCGTGCTTCCATCATGCCATACATAATCGGTAAAGTCATCACCTGCATCGAGGATCACAATTTCTCCATCACAGAGATAAATATCCTCTCCCAGGTCAATTTCAGGTGTGAAGACACTTCCTATAACCACTTCATCTGAAGCTTGGCAACCATTTTTCTCCACCGTAACTGAATAGGTTCCTGGCTGCGTTGCCGTGAAGATTTGATTGGTGGAGCCATCTTGCCACGAGTAAGAGTCGAAATCCGGGCCGGCATCGAGGTCAATGGGCTCACCTGCGCAGAGCGAAACATTCGGACCCAGGTCAAGGATTGGAGCTGGGTTGACATGCACATGCAGGGTATCGAATATTTGTCCGCAAGCCAACTCCACACTTGCCACCAGCGCCACATCTCCTGGGGACAGGGCAGTGAAACTTATCTGTCCATTCGCTAAGTTTTCTAAGGTTCCATCGCCAACAACCTCCCAAGAGACATCCGTATTGATGCACCCTGAAGAAAACACTTCATAGTTTGCAGTCATTCCCACACAAATTTCTGTCGGCCCTTCTGGGTACAGTTGAGCCCCTCCAACATAGGCGTGGTGTTGATTTGGGAAAGTATTGATCACCGACTCGTGGTAGATATAGTTGATTTCCCAAACGACCTCGTTTAGAGGCGCATCTGGATTCGAGATCCGCGATATGTATCCTGAATTGACCGTTTCATAGTAGATGTTACCGTCTTGTCTGAGAATCATACCAACGCCGAAGTATGCAAAATCCAGTTCATCAATCA
>JBJOIB010000240.1:0-5254 GCA_046047375.1 Bacteroidota bacterium | reverse complement strand
ACGCAATAGTTGGCTGTCCGCAGTCATCTGTAGCCGTTACATCAGGAATGATTGCCGTTTGTCCGCACGAAATGGTTTCGTTTTGCGGCACATTCACAAACATAGGAGCTATGGTATCTACCACCGCGATATATTGAACGTGGGAAGTTTGATTGCCACATGCGTCTGTGAGTGTAAAGGTGCGCTGGATCGTTGGGAAACAGGCTCCTGAGAATTGGTCATCGGAAACCGTTACTTCCACTTCTTGGGTAAAGCAACCATCTTCGAATTCGATGATAGCTTCCGGAATTTCACCGCATGATACTGTGATATTCTCTGGTGCATTGAGAATAACCGGCGCTTGGTTATCGGTCACATAAACCGTTTGAGTTAATGTTGACTGATTTCCGCATGCATCGGTTGCAGTAACGAGTACTTCAAAGGCTACAGCGCAGTCTGCAACTGGAGAACAGGCAAAATTTCCGTTGTTCGTAGTTCCATCAACATAGTTCTCGTTGAACATCGCAAGCGCATCGTTCAAAGCTGAAATGCTTTCATTTGAGCAACCACCAATGGCTTCATTCGCGGCTGTAATTAGTTCATTCACCGACCATCCGGCGAGTGAGCCGTTGAGTAAAAAGAGGTCGCCTAAATTCCAGGTCGAGGCGCCAAAATTAGCATCAAAGGCATCAAAGGTTACAGAAAGAGTTGCCGCCACTAGCTGGCCTGCAAACGTATTGCTCAATGAATTTCCCGGGTTAACAATCTCACCTGACAGCGGCGCAGGGGTTCCTCCAGACGGAAGAAAATCGCGCACTGCCTGTGCCGTTGTCAGCGTTAATGTATTCTCACCGCATCCAATAGAAAGCCCATTTGGAAAGGCATTTGCGAAGTTTGCATCCAAATAAACACCTGGATTATTCCCGTTCGGATTGGTGCCCCACCCTCCTTGCGTTTGGGTGCGCAGCTGACCTGCATCACAGCCACTTGCTACAGAAGTGTTCAATATTTCAGCGCTTACAGAGACCTCACTGCAATCATCTGTGGCAGAAAAATCGAAATTCGTCACAAAATCACAATCAGCAGTAACAACTGGTATGGCAGAAATGATTGGTGCTGTTGTGTCATTGATGGTTATGGTTTGTTCACACGTAGCTGTAGTGCCATCGATAGCGGTAGCTGTCCAGATGCGGGTGATCACGATTGGACAATCCATGGACATGTACACATCATCATAGGTCAATTCGTAATATGCATTGCAATACACATCCGGCACGCCAGTAATAGCGGGCTCAAGCGATTCTGGAGTACAAGTGAGTGTAACGTCGGCAGCACAATTCAACACAGGAAGGTCTTCACACCCACCTTCGATGTTGATATCGCCGTGATTGGCCACGGATACACCGTTGATTACCCCTGTGTAGTCGAACCAGCAAGACAGCCCAGGCTCTTGGTTTTTGTCGTTCGCGGCCAGTCCAACCTGCAAGCCATACGTATAATCAGAAGGACGGTGAGTTACATTGAGCAGACTTCCGTCGTACGCTCCGGTTCCTATGAGCACGTTGGTGCGATCGGGATCCATGATGTAGTAATCCCACGTGGTATACAGGTTTCCTACGATGGAAGAAGTTCCTTTCCAGCTTCTACCCAAAGCTGACCATTCTGACCAGTTCATGCGGTCTTTGAACCAGAAATCCAGGTAAAAGCCATACGTCGGGTCAGTCATGTTGACACAGTTTCCATATATGTGCGCAGTGCCATCATCGAACACCTCCATGTGACCACCATCAGCATCGAATTCAAAGTTTTCGAGCACCCCATTTGGAAGCGTTGGGAGCCATAGAGAGCGGAAAGTACTGCCGTATCCATCGAGGTAGCAAGCAGGCTCAGCGCACACTTCATTGGAAGGATTTGAGCCATTTTGAAATGCACCTGCGTTGAAGTTTTGTTGCACTTCTGCTTGAGAAAGCGCTTTGGTGTAAACTGCGGCAAGGTAAAAAGTGCCTAACCAAGGGCGATCCGCGTCTATTTCATTGCCCAGTGCGAGACGGTAGTTATCTGTCCAGTTTGAAAAATCCCCTGTTCGTGTGCCTGTAGCCACTTGAACACCATCTATGTACAGGCGTTCACTGCCATTGCTGGCATGTGTAAAGACAATATGTTGCAGGTTTTGATTAGCTGCGCCATTGGAAGTTGCGAAGAACGGACTACCGTTCAATCCAGAGTTGGAAGTGCGCAAACGAGCGCCATACTTCGATCCATCTTGGCCGATCATTACGTTTCGCTCAGAAACGCCATGAGAAACCGTGAGGATGCGCGCTGGACCGGTTTGCGAGCTCATATCAGGCTGCAGCCAGCACTCAACAGTAATTTCGTTGGTTGTAGTGGCGGAAAAAACATCCACCGCGTTGTATAAAGATCGAACGACTGTGGCATCCGTGAGGTGCAATCCGCCATTCGCTAACCATTCTACCTTCGATTCGTCTTCGATGACCAATACTGAAGGGAAACCCTCCCCAGATGCGTCATGCACAAATGCACCGCCACCTTCAGTGAAGGTATATAGGTCAACCAGTTGATCGGTCACACGGTTCTGAGCCATGAGGTTCAGTCCGAGTATAAGGGCTGCCGGGAGTGTGTAAATATGCTTCATCAGTGTCAGGTTAGGTTAGTCAGTTCCTGATGAAGAGCTTTAGATAGTTGCGGCTTACCGTCCGCTCTCACCTATACGCAGTGAGTCGATGAAAGGTTTACATAATTCGACCAATGGTGTTATTTTACCACCAGAAGCAAGGTAAGTAAAGACGAAACTCCCTTGTGAGGTAAATCTGACGTCTTGGATATATGGGAAATAAAGCGAAGTTGATCAGTATGCAATCCGCTTTTGAGCTGAATTAATTCAACGGAATCAGATCACCATTTCCCTGGTCGACTTCATCTATTTGCCACGGATTACCTTTATAATAGGTATTTCCGTTCGATTGAATCAAGGCAAAGAGGTAATCGATGGAATTCAGATACAGGCTGTTAATGCTGTTGTTGTTCGAGTTCACAATGTTCGCCGGATAGGCTGATGCGTCAAATACACCCATGCCTTGATGAAAAAGTGAGGTTCGAAATGCGTTTCCTTCCATATACACATCGCTCACCCCCGTGTGGCAATAGACTTCCGATGTTTCGCCGCTGTGTCTTATAAACACATCTCCAGCACCGTTGTGAATTTCGCACACGAACAAAGGTGTTTTCAGTGTATCTCTAAAAAGGACGTCTCCTTGTCCATGGTACACCAGCTTGGCTAGTTCGGGTGCCTCTACCCTCACCTTCATGCGAATCCCTAGGTCTCTCACAAAGTCGCACGTGCTATGGTTCCTGAGATTTAAATTGCCGTTAGAAAAATCAACTTCAATTTCGTTTAGCAGGTTCTCAGGACCTTCAACGATAATTAGACTATCGTCACCATCTGTTATTTCAACATCTATGAGGTCATACACTTCGAGATGGTGCACCAATCCTTTGAGTTTATAGGTGCGAGCACCCGGATCTCCGGCTTGTTTAAAGCAGTCAGGTGCCCCTGGGTCATTGCAGGCGAACAAAATCAACAGAAAAAATGGAAAGAGATGCTTCACGCTTCGGTTTTTGCTCGTTCCCAATATACGTCCATTTCCTGCAGGGTCATTTCCCCCAGTTGTTTTCCGTCTTTCGCGCTTTCGCGTTCAAGGAACTGAAACCGTTTGATGAATTTTCGGTTTGTTTTTTCGAGCGCATCGTCGGGGTTGATGCCTTTGAAGCGGGCGTAGTTGATGAGTGAAAACAGCACATCTCCGAATTCATCTTCCATTTTTGACGATTTCGCATCGGCTTCAGCTTTGAATTCGTTCAATTCTTCATTCACCTTTTCCCACACTTGGTCTTCGTGGTCCCAGTCGAATCCTACCCCACGGGCTTTATCTTGAATTCGAACCGCTTTCACCAAAGAGGGGAGCGATTTTGGCACACCTTCAAGAACAGATTTTTTCCCTTCTTTCAGTTTGATCTTCTCCCAGTTCGCCTTCACTTCATCTTCATTAGCCACTTTTACATCCCCATAAATGTGTGGATGACGTTGAATGAGCTTATCGCAAATGAAGTTGAGCGAGTCTGCGATGTCGAAATGATTGGTTTCACTGCCTATGCGCGCATAGAAAACCATGTGCAGCATGATGTCGCCAATTTCCTTCTTCACTTCTTCGATATCTCCATCCATGATGGCATCCGTTAACTCATACGTCTCTTCAATGGTCAGATGTCGAAGGGAGTCCATGGTTTGTTTCATATCCCACGGACATTGGGTTCTCAACTCATCCATGATTGTGAGTAGGCGTTCAAAGGCCAAAAGCTTATCTTGCATGCTGTTCATACGACAAAGATAATTGAACGAAAGTCTATGCGCAGTATAATTCTGCTTAGTGCCTTGGTTTGTGTTTTTTTTACTGCTCATTCGCAGGATGGTGCCTTGATAGGTGCAAACGGTGGCTTTATGGTACCTCACAGGGAGGAAATTCGCGGCCTTGTAACAAAGCACTCGGTTGGAGCAACTGCGCAGTTGATGTGGCATTCAGACGGCAGCAAACCCTGGCATGTGTTTTATAACCGTCCGGTTTGGGGCGTTGGAATGTACTATGCTGACCTTGGTAACAAGCAGTTGGGACAACAAGTCGGATTATCTCTTTTCATGAATCGAACAGCATTTACCAAAGGGCGGTTGAGCTACACCTGGCATTATGGAATCGGTGTGGGATACAGCGATGCTACGTGGGATTTAGAGACCAACACCAAGGGCATAACGCTGGGTTCCCATTTCAATGCATTGTTGGAGGTTGGTGGACAAATGGGGCTGCGTTTGGGTGAGTCTTTCGCCATACACGGCGGATGGCGCATCACACATCTTTCAAACGGAGCGGTTCAAGTTCCGAATCTAGGCACAAATAACCTGTACCTGCAAGTGGGATGTGCTTATTGGTGGCGGAAGCCGGAAGTGATTGAAAACAAGCCTAACATCCCCGCTGTACGCGGGATCAGTTGGCAAATTGGCACCAGTATAGGATTGCATCAAAATCAGCCTCCTGGCAGTAAGGTATTTGCCGTTCAAACACTATTCGGGGAGGCCAGTTATCGGTTCAGCTATCCATCAGCCATCATTGGCGGGATCGATATTTTCAATAACCCCTCCATCGTACCTTTGCAACGTAAGCCAGATCCGTCAGAAGCCGGTCAATTTCAACTGGGCCTTGCAGTA
>JBJOIB010000239.1:0-6820 GCA_046047375.1 Bacteroidota bacterium | reverse complement strand
GGCATTTACAGGTGGTTGCCATGTGTTGTTCTCTCGTAAACTCCACCATATATCAAGTCCGCCCAATGTTCCCGGTCGATCAGATGAAAAGAACATCACTTCCCCATTCTTGTAGCTTGCGACCCAAGGCATGGTGCTGCGAACGCCTGTTTGATTCAGTGTAGGGATGGATGCGGCATTTTGAATGACCCCATCTACAATCTCAGCCTCCATAATTCGACATGTAGAATCTATGCACTCAGTGAAATAGGCACGTGTTTTATCTGGACTAAAAACCAAATTTCCATGATCAGTGCCTGGAGTAGCCGCATTGAAGCGGTAGGTGAGAACATCGTACACACTGTCGACCAAATGGGCTTTGCGCACTCCCAATCGGGCATCCAATTGTCCGGTGTAGAACAAGGTGCTATCGAATAGGGCAGGGGCGAACTCTGATTGTGAAGTATGCGTATTTCCCGGCAAGGGCTTAACATCCACGCCGTGTGCGTGACGAGAATTAATGGCCAGTGTGCAGCCATCTGCTTCAACTATTGCCCGCTTAACCAAAGGTTTGTCAGACCTCTTGTATTTCTTCTCATACCGCTTAAAATTGCGCAAAGCCTCTTCGTATTTTTCTTGATGCTTTTGCATCAGTGCCAGGTAAAACAGCCCATCGGGAAAGAGTTTTCCCTTGTCTCTGCTGTACGCTTCGGCATACAAACGCTCAGCTTCGCGGTAGTCTCTTGCATCGCGCAAGGCGTTAGCGTACTCCACTACGAAATCAAAATCAGAGGAATCCATGCGGTAGACTTCTCCAATGCATTCGGCCACACGCAACAGATCGTTCATTTCTTTGGCTTCTTCAGCCATCTTCAACCAATGGTTTCGAGATTGAGACCATGCGATTTGAGACAGAAATAGCAGAACAATGAACTGGAGCCATCTGAGATTCATAGCACCAATTTAGAAAGTCTCATCCAAAAAGTTTATGATTGGTCTTCATAAGTTGCGTCGACCGGAAATAAATGACCTGAAACCTCTACGGATTTCGACTTGCTCAAAAGGTCGATTGATCTAAATTTCGTTTCACCTTCAAGGCAGAGCTTGAATTCGTTGTCGACCTTGCGCACTAGAAACCGCTTGCTGCGGAGTAAAGGATGGGTTTTAACGCTAACGATATCCCATTCGAAGATGGGACGGTTATTTTTATCTCGAAGTTGAGTGAATTCATCCACTGCGTCGTGCTGAATAACAATGCCTGTCCACCAAAGGAAATCTCTGGAATAGAAAAAAGTATTGTTTTCTGAACGTCGAAATCCCCTGATCCTGTGTCCGGTTCTCAGTCTCACGAGTGAATGCATGCTTATTAAACAAGCAGCAGGCGTGCGAGTTCAAAAAGTAAAAAGAAAAAGGGGCCAAAGCCCCTTTTGGGAGAGAGTTTATGCTTTCGCAAATTGCACGTTCGCAATGATTTTCACATCTTCGGCAACAAGCATTCCACCTGCTTCGGTAATAGCATTCCATGCCAGCCCAAAATCTTTCCGATTAATGGTGCCACTTACTTCAAATCCGGCTTTGGTATTGCCCCAAGGGTCTTTTGCTATTCCGTTGAAATCAACATCAAGAGAAATTTCCTTTGAAGTTCCTTTGATAGAGAGTTCACCTTTCAGCTTGCCTTGGGTATAAACACCTGAAAAGGTCATTTTTGGAAAACGCTCCACAGCAAAGAAATCTTCTGATCTTAGGTGGTTGTCGCGATCCGCTTGATTGGTGTCGACGCTAGTAAGGTCTACTTCTAAGCTTACGCGCGCATTTTCAAATGAGTCATTTTCAGCCTCAATGCTGCCGGTGAACGATTTGAACTGACCTGTTACCGTTGAAATAACGAGGTGCTTAACTTTGAATTGAATTTCACTGTGGGCGTTGTCAATAGCCCATTTTGATGTTTCCATAACGATATAATTAATTGGTGAGAGATCCCATTTTTCCTTCCTGGTATTCATGCATGGCTTCAATCAATTCTTGAGGTGAGTTCATCACAAACGGTCCATACGATGCAATTGGAGCGTTGGTTGGTGCTCCATGAGCAATGAGGATGAGGCAGTTTTCTAGTGTGCTAACCACCATTTCACCTCCCTCGAGGTTGAAAGTGAGAAGGTTTCTTGTGTCAAATGGCACACCGTTCACTCTTCCCGCGCCACGCACCACATAAAACATTACCTGATGTCCTACCGGTACTTGAAAGGACGCTTGTCCTTTATTGAGGCGCAGAGCACCTGTAAACATATTAGTTAGGCTTGAGGCAGGGCCGGTTGTTCCGAGGTAGCTACCAGCAACCAGGGTGAAAGTTCCATTTTGAACAGGCACTTCGGGAAGTTCATGGCGTTGAAATCCTTGGTAGTTCGGGGCAGATAGTTTTAGGTCAGGAGGGAGGTTGAACCAAAGTTGAATGATTTCGAGGTTGCCGCCTGATTGCTTGAAGCTATCGGATGATTCTTCGGCATGAACGATGCCTTTTCCAGCCGTCATCCATTGTACGCCACCTGACAGGATGTTGCTCGAAAGCCCCGTAGAATCGCGGTGTACGAGCTCTCCTTCAAGAATGTAGGTGAGTGTTTCAAAACCTTTGTGCGGGTGAGGGCCAAAGGGCAATCCGTGGTTGTTGGGTGGGAAGTTGACCGGGCCGTGATGGTTGATCAACAGAAAAGGATCAAGGTGTCGCATTCCCACGTTGGGGATGGCCGTCCATGTAGGAAGTCCGTCCATGTGCGCCGCCTGCGCTTCTAGCGTGTCAAGGTGAATCAATGATTGCATGAAACAAAAGTATTTCAGATGGTACCGACGGTGCTGAATCTGGTTTCAGAAATCATTTTATCCGCTTATTTATCCAAATGTTTTTTCGCTTTTTGTCTTTTGATTTCATGGAAGAAAACGGAGACCAATCAGAACCTTTCTGTAGTAAGTAGATTCGAGCTTATTTCATGTATTCGAATGTGTGTGCTTCTGTAATGCCCGTCAATCAAGGATTGGCAACTTTGCGGATAACTGAAAAGTTCGTGTGTAATCGGAACGTTATTCCCTGTTAAATTCCTTCAATTCATTGTCAATCTAACACTGAAATTCACCAACTTTTTACGAACTTCGAAGCATGACACCGGAAGAGATCCAACACCGACTACTTCGCTATGTCTGCCTCTCTCCAGATGAAGCCCGGGCATTTGCGGATGCTCTGGAAACATTCCGCTTCCCCAAAAAAAGCGCTGTGCTGGAAGCTGGTCAACTCTGTTCCCACTTTTATTGGGTGCAATCGGGCTGCCTCGTCAATTTCTACACAGATACCAATGGTGTCGATCACGTTATGCAAATCGCCATCGAAAATTGGTGGTCGACCGATTTGGCTGCATTCCTAAACAACGGCCGCGCTACCTACCGCATTGAGGCCGTTTCTGAGGTCACGCTTCTCGGCCTGTCAAAAAGCAATATGGATAGCCTACTCGAAAAACATCCTGCATTTGAACGCTACTTTCGTATCATCTTCCAAAATGCTCTGGTTAGCCACCAAAGAAGAATTCTTCAAAACGTGACTGCCCTTGCCGATGAAAGATACCACGACTTCAATAGACAATTTCCCGGCCTCGAACAAACAGTGCCGCTAAAATTCATCGCCGCTTATCTCGGTATTACCCCTCAATTTCTTAGCAAGTTGAGAAAACGCGCCCTCCTCAACGAATCCCATGAAAAAAGAAGAAATTCGTATTGAATACCCACTCAAGGTTAAGAAATACACGAAGGCGCACCTAGATTACCTTATCCGATCCCAAGCGGAAGAGTCGATTCACATGGAATTTAAATCGGGGTCAGCCATAGGCAGCTCAGATCAACAAAAAAAAGAAATATCCAAAGACATCTCAGCTTTCGCAAATTCCGATGGAGGGATCGTGATTTATGGCATCGCAGAACGAAATCATGTGGCCGCCGGATACGCCTTCGTAGATGGAAACGAATACTCTAAAGAATGGCTCGAACAGGTCATCAACTCGAAAATAAAACGACGTATTCCGGATCTCACGATCGATGTTATCCGTGTGCAAAATAAAATCTCACAAAGTGTCTATGTGGTGCGCATCCCTCGGAGCTATGAAGCGCCGCATATGGCCACAGATGGGCGGTATTACAAACGATGGAACTTCGAATCGGTGTATATGGAGGAATTCGAAGTGCGCGACCTTTTTCATCGCACATCAGATACCATGATCAAACTCAAACCGGTCGAATTCGCTGGAGAAGTGAGATCGCGTAAAAATCAAAAAATTGATGTATACAGACTCCACGTTATCATTGATGTTCAAAATGAAAGCCGATCCATCGAACATACGTATAAAACTATTCTGCGCTTGCCGCGCGATGTGTATGAGTTCAGTATCCAAAAACAAGCACTGGCGAAGTTCTTTCGCAAGTTCCAACGTGACCAAGTAGTACTCAATATTCCCGCTACTACGCCTCTCTTCGGAAAGGAAGTGAATACAGTAGCTAATTTTTACCTCGATATTCAAGGACAACACCTCGAAACGCTGGCCAAGAATCCCATGAAAATACGTTTTTACTACACAAACGGAATCTACGAATTGGAGTATTACCTCGATACCAAAGTGAAACTCGGTGGGAAAATCCTCAAAAAAGAAGATTTCTCAACCACAACTTAGATCCGACGCTTGATCAATCGGCTGACCGTTTCCGCCTTCGTAAAACGCTCTTGAAGCATCGTTATAATTATCCAACCTAGAGTGTTTTTACTCACCTAGCCTCGCCTAGGATAAAGCATTTTTTCAAGTTTTCCGCGATAGGTGTCACTAACAGGAAGTGCTTTTTCACCAACATAAACGCGATTCCGCCCTATCTCGTCGATCTTCTTGATTTGTACGATGTACGATTTGTGAATTCGTTGGAAAAGATCTTGAGGCAAGCTATCCTCGAAATACTGTAAGCTCTGAAGCGTGAGCGTTCTGCCTTCCGTTGTGTGCAAAGCAACGTAGTCCCCATATCCTTGCAAATACAACAATTCGTTTAAAAGTATCTTTTTGTGCACGTAGCCGCTTTTTACAAAAATGGAGTCTTTTTCGGCCTCAACTTCTTTCACGGGTTGCCGCGCATGGAAGCGTTGAACACTCTTTACAAAACGCTCAAATGAAACAGGCTTCACCATATAATCTAACGCTGCTAAATCGAAGCCTTCAACTGCATACTCACCATAGGCTGTTACGAAAATGACTGCGGTACGAGGATCAATTAAACGCATCAAATCAAGTCCGCTTAGCCCCGGCATTTGAATGTCTAAGAAAACCAACTCAGCCTCTTTCAATTCTCTGGAGGTCAACGCCTGCAGTGGATCATTGAATTCTCCTGTGCATGTCAATCCAGGCATCCTGTCAATATACGAACGCAATAACTGGCTGGCGAGGGGTTCGTCATCAACGATTACGCACGAAATATTACTGATTACCGGCATGGTGTAGCGTTACTGCAAAGGTGAATATACCGTTTGTTTCGCTGGCCTCAAAACGATGTTTACCGGGGTACAGTAGTTCGAGTCGTCGTTGCAAACCCTGCAAACCAATGCCAGATCCGCCTTTCCGAGGGGTCTGTGCTTTGTTTGTTACATGAATTTCGGTTTTTTCAGGATCGCTTTTGACGGAAATACGCAAGGGGTCAACGTCGCTGAATGTGCCGTGCTTGAAACTGTTTTCTAAAGCTGTCAACAAAACAAAAGGAGGCACCTCCTGATGACCAACAATCTCCTCATCCCACACCACGTGTAGGGTAGAACTAAAGCGAAGTTGCTGTAATTTTAAATACTCTTTCACGGTAACCACCTCCCGGTGTATGTCGACTTCACTCGCTTGCTCTTCCAACCCATAACGCAACACTTCCGACAAATGCTCGATGGCTTTCATCGCATCCTCGCTTCGCGCTGATACCAAGGCATAGATGCAGTTTAAACTGTTGAATAAAAAATGGGGATTCACCTGTGCCCGCAAATTCGACAGCTCAGCAGTCACCTGATGGGTCATTAACTCATGCCTAATTTTATCTTGGTACTTGGTGTATCGAATGAAATAATAAACCACACCAAAGGTCGCGAACTGCGCGGCGTAATAAAGATTATCGATAAAGTAAAACGCAGCCTCAACGGGATGGTAATAGTTGGTCACACCAAACAAATGTCCTGACACAAACTCTTGAAAAAAATACCGCAACCCGACCAGAAATGGCACTGATAGCATAAGTATAATCAAGGTCACAAACCAGGGTACACGCTTGTAAAAGTTGAATAACAAGGTGTAAATCGTCAACGATTGAAAAAAGAATGAAACAAACCCGGAAAGTGTGATCACTGGATGGGTGTCAAACCACCAGTCGATTTCACCGCTGTGAAAATAGGCAATGAGGTCACTATTGAATTGAATCACAACGTAGTAAGCAATAAATGCCCCGAAGAAGTGTAAAAATCTGTAGTTCATAGCTCAAAGGTGAGCGGATTGAAGGGTTCAAACAAAAATCTTCTGTGAATCAGCCTTTTTAATCGGTCAAATTGGCCTTGCGGCCGGTTGCCGATGGATTAATCAAAGTCATCGATCTCTTTTGTTCATCGCCTCTTTAAGGTGGTACTTCGGTGTAAATATTCAAACGATGAAAAAGAATCTCATTTTCCTAGTCGCCTTGCTTCTATGCACCCAGGTGAACGCCCAACGAATTTCACAACCCACCAATACCAATGAACGCCCTCCTTTATGGATGGATGAACTTCTGGTCGACTCAGCCGGAATACCGGAAGTTCTGCTCG
>JBJOIB010000238.1:0-5490 GCA_046047375.1 Bacteroidota bacterium | reverse complement strand
CAGATTTGATCTTACGTACAAGTTATGGTCTATGGAGGTACTAACCCCCTGATGTTCCATGATTAGTAACGGATTATCGAGGTCGCGAACATCCCAAATGAGGGTGCGGGTTTGTTCGGTCAGTCCATTCATTTCATCCAGTTCATCGTTCACATACAGGTATTGCTGATCTTCTGAAAGCCAGCATTGGTGGGTATAAGCAGAATTTGAATACGGCTTAATGGCGATGGCAAATGCATCTGTTTTATCAGTGACATCAACAATCGTAACTGTATTTTCGTTTGAGCAAAAGGCAATCTCCCGGCCACAGTGATCTTGATCCGGACCTGAATAAATCACTATTTGAGCATCGTGGGTGTATCCATCTTCAGCAAAGTCTCCAGCAAAAACCGGTTCAAGGGGATTGCTGATATCAACGAAGTGCAGACCGCCACTGGCAGTATTGGATCCCACCCCTACTGCAAAATTGGTTTCTTCGTTGATCACCACATTGTGTGCATTGCCAAAGCCAGCGTAATGTGCGCTTTCAGTGAACGCAACCGGAGGATTTTCAACCAAAGGCAGTTGCGTTAAGTCAAAGACCTGCATGCCGTGACCTCCTGCTTCACTCACGATGTAAGCGTAGTTGCCGTGAACCTTTATGTCGCGCCACAAACTGTTAGTTGTGTGTGTTGGCAACGTACCTAGATAAATAGGCACTCCAGGCACAGATACATCCACAAAGGCCGTCCCATTGCTCTTTCCTACAAGTGCAAACTCTCTGCCGCTAACAGGATCCGTCCACCCCCAAATATCGTTTACGTTTGTTGCCCCTCCTATAGCGTTCATATCCATAAACCTCCACAGGTCAACATTATCGCAAGGGTAGATATCAGCAAAACCTGATTCACAAGGTGTTTGAGCACCCGCTAAAAATGGAAGCAGGCCTAGGGATAGAAAAAGTTTTTTCATGTTCAATTGCGAATAATTACCTGGTTCAACTCTGGTGCTTTCGGGAAATTGAGCACGTAACTTCCCGGGGCCAGTTCGTTCAATAATAGATTAACTGTACCTGAAATGTTCGGTAAACCAATCTCTTTCACCATTCTACCTGTAAGGTCCACGACTGTTAGTCTGTCGAGATCTCCTTGGCTGGTCAACCTCAAGGTGAAATCATCGCTGGATGGATTAGGATAGACAAGTACATCCCTGCCGCTGGCAGGAAGTTCATTGGAAGAAAGAGCAAGAATCTCATCGGAAGGGCGCACTACGAAAAAGTGCGAAAAGGTGCTCACTACAACGTTGCCACTCGGGAAGTAGGCATAGTTAGACCACGAACCATCGAATTCGGCCATATCAACACCCGGATTGGTATCGAAATACGCTACTTCACTCAACTCTCCCTGAGCCGCATTGGTGGCATCCAGAATACGCAAGCCACCTAGGTAATTGCTTTGATAGATACTAGAGCCCAAGGTGTAGAGGTTGTGGTCGATTACAGGCAGTTCGCTTTCAAAATACCCAAGCAATTGTGGGTTGTCAAGGTCTTCAACGTTGTATATGTAAGTTCGTGTATTGTTTCCGAGGTACAACTCATCCAACTCATCGTCCATATACAAAAGTTTGTGATCAGGCGATAGCCATCCTTGGTGCGTGTATTGCGGATTGCTGTATTCACAGTGAGCAATTAAAACGCATTCTGTTTTGTTGGTAACGTTTACAATGGCTACGTTGTCTTCGTTGAAGGCAAACGCAATCTCCTTCCCTACGTAATCAGTGTCTGGTCCGTTGTATATAACTACCTGTGTATCATGCGTATAGCCATCTTCTGCAAAATCTCCTGCAATCACCGGATTGGCGGGGTCTTGGATATTAACGATGTGCAATCCTCCATTGAAACCGCTTGTTCCAACGGCATAGGCAAATCCTGTTTCCTCATTGATGGCCACATTGTGACTATGTCCGAATCCTCCATAATACGCTGTCTCACTGAAGGTTACAGGTAAATTCGAAGCAGTCAATAACTGTGTCAAATCAAACACCTGAAGTCCATGGTACGGCGCTTCACTTACAATGAAAGCATGGTTCTGATACACCTTAATATCGCGCCATAAGCTATTGACAGTGTGTGTATAAAGGTTTCCGATGTGGACTGGATTGAGAGGATCGGTGATTTCAATAAAAGCGGTTGCATTGGCCATTCCGTAGAGGGCGAACTCACGACCTGAAGTGGGGTCTGTCCATCCCCAGATGTCATTCCCATTCTCTTCACCGCCCAATTCTTGATACGTCATCACAGAAAGCAGGTCAACATTGTTGCAAGGGTATTCCCCCGCGAATCCTCCATTGCAAGGAGTTTGAGCCACTGCCACGCTTGCGCAAATCAGTGATGCCAGTATAAGAGTACCTTTCATAATTACCAGGTTTGTGAGCGTTTATCGAGTTCTTCCAAGCTGATATATTCTCCGTTGTTCACGTCTATCAGTGTACGTAAAAGGCAATCTTCAAATTCGCTCTTGATTACCTTAACGCCGTTAGGGCGTGAACCAATGACTTTTTGGCGGCTGTCTTCGTCATACGAAATGCGTTTAACGAGATCTTCCACTTGCATCAGTGCTTCATTCGATTTCTCATTGATGATAAACTCAATGAGACGCAGTTTGAGGTCATCTGTTTTTTCCATGCCTGAGGTTTGTGTAGCGAATGTAACCAGAAAATTCCGCAGGAGACAGATAAAATAGCTGAATGCTTGAAACCCTGTGAATGAACGCCATGTATCCTTATCAAAATCAGCTTATTACACCCGTCTAGTCGAACTGTAGCAGCTCTCCGGCATTTTTTACCTTCACGCAAAACAAAAAGGGCCGCCTGGTGGCAGCCCTTATTCGTTGAAGAAATTGAATTTATTCGTTCGTATCTGGCAAGAAGCTGTATGTCTTCGCATAGTACAGCATTTGCTCGGCAAAGTTGTCAGGGTATTCGACTTTCACGTCGATGATGGCACCAGCTTCGTCGGTAACCGGCACCAGCATAGGGTTAATGAACCCGCCATAAGGTGCAACACCGAGCTTGTCTGCACGATCGAGAACTTGTTTATGAACGGCAGGATCAACCTTCACTCCGTAGGTTTGAACAAGCGCATTAGCTGCGGCATAGTCTCCCTGTGATTTGATGCGTTGAACTTCACGAAGCAATTCACCGAACAAATTGCGAAGTTTCACATAGTCGCGAACATCGTAGAATGTTTTTCCATCGCGTTCTACTTTCACAATTACGCTATCTGCTTTTCCGCGCTCATAAACCCATCCGCTTACCCAAGCACGGTTGCGCATGTGAGCTTCTTCAATATCTGCTCCCGGTTCAATGCGGCGCAGCTGAGTTAGCAAGCCATTGAGGATGTAGCTATCGTATTCAGCTTTTCCAACTTCAAGGCTTTCCATGAGTCCAAATTCAACCATTTTCGGGTCCATCAGGTAGTACAAAGCCACTAGGTCTGCACGTCCTTCTTCAATGGTTGATGCGTGTTCTTTCAGGGTTTCTTTCGGGGTTCCAACTCCATCTTCAATTTGTCCGCTGGCATGCCCAATTACTTCGTGCAAAGCAGTATGCAATTTACCTGCTAGTTCGCTGTGTGCTTTCGCTCTCTCAATTTCTTCAGCATCGTGAGCAAACTCCTCTAGCATTCCAGAACCTGATGCCTGATCATACGCATTTACGATATTACCGAGAGATACCGATTTAGAGCCGAATTTCACACGAATCCAGTTGGCATTTGGTAGGTTAACACCGATAGGAGTTGACGGTGAAGCATCACCTGACTCACCGGCAACATTCACTACGTTGTATGTGATTCCAACTACTTTATCTTTCTTGTGTTCATTCATGAGTGGCGAGTTGTCTTCGAACCACTGTGCGTTTTCCATCAACACTTTCATGCGGTCAGAGGCTGCGAAGTCTTTAATCTGAACGATGTTTTCATACGAGCCTTTGTAGCCAAGTGGGTCATTGTACACTTCAACAAATCCGTTGATGTAATCAATGTCTCCCTCAATAGCCTGCACCCAGTTGATGTTGTAGACATCCCACTTGCGCAAATCGCCTGTTTTGTAATACTCAACCAGGTTGCGAAGTGCAGCGGCTTGTTTGTCGTTTTCAGCTACGCCTGCAGCTTTTTCGAGCCAGAACACAACTTGTTCGAGCGCAGTTCCATAGAGCCCACCTACTTTGTAAACATTTTCAAAAACAACGCCAGCTGAATCTTTCTGCAAACGAGAGTTCAAGCCATATGAAACCGCTGCGCGATCATTTTTATCGATAATTGATTCATAATAGGCTTCAGCCTCAGCAGTGGTGATTCCTGGTGCGTAGAAGTTCACAGAAGAACCTTCTACCAATCCTTTCGATGCGTCTTGTTCCACTTTTTTCGGCTCAACCGCCGGATCGAAGATCACGCTCATCAATTCATCATCGAAGGAAACACCTGTAGCTGCAGTCAATTCCATGAAATACTCTTTCGAGAATTCAGGTAAAATCTTGGTGTTGGCATAGTGATGGTGAATTCCATTTGAAAACCAAATACGCTTGAGGTAGGTTTCAAAGCGCCGCCATCCCTTCGTGTTTTTATCGCCGTTGAACGTGGTATAGATTTGCTCCAATCCTCTGCGAATGCGCAAATTGTAGCGGTTATTTTGATCGTACATCATGTCGCGACCAGCTAATCCGGCCTGTGTTAGGTAGTACACCAGTTCCTTTTGCTTTGGGGCAAGTTGTTCCCAACCCGGCACTTGGTAACGAACAATTTTAATGTCGGCAAATTGTTCTGTTTGCCACATAAAACCGTTTTCATCCGTTACAGTTTTAACTTCTACAGAATCAGCCGCCTGCCAATCTTCAGGCACAACTTGCTCTGCAACTTCAGGAGTTTTTTCACCGCATGATGCAACAAATGCTGCGGCAGCGATTAATAGCAGAAATTTTCTCATGTTGGTTTGGTTGATAAATGAAGGGCGAAATTAGGAATTTTAAGTAGGTCAAAGTCCCTTAGTACCAAAAGACCCTGTTATATTTGCCCAAAAGCACGATTTCTTGAAGAAACTCGCCATCCTCCTCATTCGATCGTTCATCGGTCCGTTTATTGTGACCTTCCTGATTGCTTTGTTTATACTCGACATGCAATTTTTGTGGGTATATGTGGATGATTTGATGGGGAAAGGACTAGAAACCTTGGTTATTTTGGAACTCTTGGTATACGCATCGGCCCGTTTGGTCAATATGGCGTTGCCTTTGGCTATTTTGATGTCGTCTATCATGACCATGGGAGCGCTTGCGGAGCATTATGAGCTTACAGCCATGAAGAGTGCAGGCTATTCATTGCTCCGCATACTACGTCCGCTTACCGTGCTTATAGTAATCATCGGAACTGGGGCGTTTTTTTTCTCGAATAACATCTGGCCGATAACCAATCTAAAATTCCGAACTCTACTGTACAGTGTCACCCGTCAAAAACCTGCG
>JBJOIB010000237.1:0-6441 GCA_046047375.1 Bacteroidota bacterium | reverse complement strand
GAGCAACACATCTGCGTTCAGCTCAGCCATGTAATAAAACTGCTTGTTGGCGATATCGGGAACTTTATCTACAACCGCTTTGAATTCGGCCGGAACAATTTTATTTTTCTCGCCAAGCACACTTCCGTACAGCTTTTTGAATGCGCTGTTGTTGATGATGCTCAGGTAGCGATCAGGGTGCATTGCAATGTATTCACGCACCATGAAGAGGTTTTCTTTTTCGAGAAAATACGCTCCACCGCCAAACCACACGGTGTCTGAAGAAAGCTGAACATAGAAACCAGGCAGCTCTTTTTCTTTTCGTCCACCTGCAGACAGCACGGCAGAAGTGTGTGTTTTATACGGCTCTTTGTTTTTCGAAAAGCGCACATCCCGGTTGATGCGGAAGATGGCATCCTTTGGCTGCAGACCGATCGCCGCGCCACTCTTGTTCATTTCAGCAATCAGGGCGCCTACAAACTGAGAGAATGGATCCTTTACGCTTTTTTCGTACCGCTTTTTGTTGTCGGTAAACCAGTCGCGGTGATTGTTTTCTTTCAGTTCTGAAAAGAACGCAATAAAGTCAGGGGTGAAGTAATTCATGGACACTCGGTTAAAGGATTCATTGAGTAGATATGCACCGTTTCAAGGGTGTTTTTCGGATTCAGGGTATGCAGCAGTCGATCGAAATATCCAGGCAATATCGTTGTTTGGTAGGTCAACGACGGATATTCCTGTTGAAAGACATCCACCCATTTCTGTGGATTGCTGCCATAAAAAAGCACATAGTTCGGAAAGGGTTGATAATCAGTGCGGTCACAAAAGTCACTGTGTTGCTTTTGAAGGTCTGTCTCGCCTGGCTTAAACCAGTAGTACGATTGCCAATGTCCGCTGTAGAACTGGGGCGGTTGCGCAGCCGAATCAATGAAAACGGCAACGAAGTTTTTAAAATCTTCTTGGTGGTAGAGGTAGTACATGGCCTCTACGCGACTTTTCTTGGTGTACGAGGTCGAAATAACAGCGAGGGCAGCGGTATTCAACACCCAAAAGGAAATCCAAAGACCGCGAAGCAGTTTTTGACGACGTGCCCACCAGGTTGATTTTTCTTGGTACGCGCTCCAGTAAACAATTCCGGCAATGATGAAAAAGATGAGCACAGGAATGATAAAGCGCTCTTGCTTGTTGGGGTAAATGCTGTGAAACACAAGGAATAGCAAACTGGGAAGCACTAAGAGGGGTTTCTTGCCAGCGGCAAGGATGGAGCCGAACACCAGAGCGATGCTGAGTGGAGGCAACAAAAAGCCCAAAATGGTAAAGATGTATTGATACCACGGCCCCTCAGGATAATCGCCTGCATGGGTGCTGTTATAGCTGATGTAGGCTTGCAGTTGCACAAAGGGCTTCCCCCAAAGGACGAGGTCAGGAACTTGGGAAATGAAGAAGAAAAAAAGCGAACTGACACCGGTCAACACTGTATCGCGCCAAGCCCGTTGTCCAAGCAGTACCAATCCAATCCCGATGCCGTACAACCCACACTGATATCGAATGCCAGTGGCGATGCCTATTCCGATACCAGCCAGCGCAGCGTGTTTCCACGTGCGGTTCGGACTAAGCAAGAGGTAAGTAGCCCACAAGAGGGGAGGCACGCACACCACTTCAACCAAGTTGCGAACGGAGAAATTGGGCATAAAAGCGAACAGGGCTAGCAGCATGCCTACCGTAAACGCTGTCTTGGTGTTACTCAATCGCTCCGCTATCTTAAAGCCCAGATAAGGAATAAGAAGGCTGTAGAGTGCATGGAAGAAGCGAACAACGAGCATCATGCGTTTGGGATCGTCCATACCCATCCATTTCAACGCTGCTAAAAGCACGTATTGCACGCTCACATAAGTGAAGTTGGCAACGCTGGCAGGCTCTCCGGGCTCTTTATTCGCGGGCAACCAACTGTTGTAATCTTCCCCATCAATCCAGCTTCCTGCCGGTTCAATGACCAAGAAATGGTCATCGATCATCAAGTAGCCTTCAGCAAAAATAGTAGCTACCAGTCGAGCAAGCAATGCTGTTACCAGCACAACGCGCAATGGATAGAGGTGTATGTAATTTTTAAGTGCCGACATAATGTGTTAAGCCAACGGGTGGTGTTGGGTATTTGTGAGCCAATGGTGCAGCACAATCAAGTGCCATTGAAGTTGGGTATCCTGCCCCGAAGATACACGAATTAAAGCATCGGAATTCATGCCCAATTGACGTAAAGATTCAGATGAAGCAATACTTTCTTTAAGGCGTTTTAAATGACTGTTAATCAGTGTATTTAATGGTACTTCAAATCCTTTTTTTGGGCCCTCAAAAACGGACCGTGGCAGCAGGTCATTGAAAGAAGACTTCAACGGAATTTTACCTGTTTTATTGTTGTACTTGCGATCCGAAGGCAGGGCATTGGCAGAGGCGATCACGCGTTTATCGAGAAAGGGCACGCGCACTTCGAGACTGTGTTTCATCGACATCATATCCACCTTCGTGAGCATGTCATAGGGAAGTACGCGCATTTGGTCGTTCAGGAGCACCGCATTCAGTTCGTCTGGCAAGGTGTGGTAAGGTGTCTGTAAAGGTGTGTGCGGAAACAGGCGGGCAACGCGTGCGGTTGAAACAAATGACGACCAAAAGAGGTAACGATCTGCGGGTGGGAGGTGGGCACCTTCGAGCAATCGCATGGCTTTACGCCAACGGTCGCCCACCAGTCCGGTTCGACTACCGTTATCCGCAAAGGTGCCAAAAGGGTGTAACCACTTCATCCACAATAAGTTATAACGATGTGCCAAAGCGTGTGCTCGGTGTTTGCGGTAACCACCAAACAATTCATCGGCACCATCCCCGCTCAGGGCAACTTTTACTTGAGCGGCAGTGGCTTCAGATAGCATCCCAACGGCGATGGCGCTTGAATCGGCAAAGGGTTGGTCGAGGTGGTGAAGGAAGTTGGTAGTGGCTGATACCAGGTCTGAATTGGAGAGCTGCACCGTAGAATGGCGGGTACCAATATGTTGGGCGGTCGCCTCTGCGCGTTCGTGCTCATCGATGTAGGGAACATCTGGGAAGCCGATGGTAAAACTGCGTATTCCGGGCTGATGCGCTGCGGCCAAGGCGGTCACAATGGCCGAATCGATGCCCCCACTGAGAAAGGTTCCCACCTCTACATCGGCCAGCAATCGGTCTTGCACAGCGCTATCCAACGCATCGCGCACAGACATCGCTTCATTCGGTTGTGTGAATGTATCCTCAAGCGCATACCACGGTTGCTCGTTGGTTCCGATAGCGGTATCGATGAAATGTCCGGGTGTTAATGCGTTAATTCCTAAAAACGGGGATCCCTGAGGTAAGTATGAGAGCGACAAATAGGAGGCAATGGCGGCTACATCCACGTCGGGTTTTTGGTCGACAGCGAGTGCGCGTAGTTCAGAGCTGAACGATAGCCCGTTTTGCAGCTTTGCAACCATCAATGGATTGATGCCGCTTTGGTCGCGCGCAAGAATCAATCGTTGTTCGTGAGCATCAAAAAAAGCGAAGGCGAAACAGCCGGAGAGGAGCTTCACCGCATCGCTGCCGTGTGCAGCAAGAAGATAGAGCAGTACTTCAGTATCAGAGGTGGTGCGCAGTTCAATTCCGCGCAAGTGCGATTGAGCAAGCGAGCGATGGTTGTAGATTTCACCGTTAAAAACCAAGTGATATCGCCCATCCGGCGTCGACATAGGTTGATTGGATCTGGAGGTCGGATCAATGATGCTCAGGCGGGTATGTCCGGCAGCGAAGGTGGGCAAGTTCAAAAAGCCCTGGCCATCCGGACCGCGATGCTTCAGCCGACGTGTGCCGATTTCGATTTTTTCCCGATCACCGGAAATCAAACCTGTGGTGCGCCAGATTCCGGTAAAGCCGCACATGCGTTATGGGTTAAATGGTTGGCCTTGCGGTGCCAGTTTTTGCTGGAGGGCGACCATTTTAAGGCACGTAACAGCCGCTTCGATGCCTTTGTTGCCGTGTTTTCCACCGGAGCGATCGATGGATTGTTGGCGGTTATCATCGGTAAGTACGCCGAAGATTACGGGCTTCATGTACCCGAGAGCAACGTCTTTAACGCCTTGGGCAACGGCTTGGCAAACGAAGTCGAAATGGGGCGTCTCTCCGCGAATAACCGAACCGAGGGTAATAACCGCATCCAACTCACAGTATTCGAGCAGGAATGCCGCTCCGGTTGGCAATTCGTAGCTGCCCGGCACGTGGTGAACAACCAAATTTTCCTTCTTCAGTCCTTTTTGGAGCAGCACCGTTTTGGCACCGTCGAGGAGAGGGGTGGTGATGTCATCGTTCCATTCAGAAACAACAATCCCGATGCGCATGTGAGCGGCATCGGGAAGTTGATGAATGTTGTATTGTGAAAGGTTGTGTTCAGCTGTTGCCATGCATCAGAGCTTGTGACCAAGGTAAGCTGCGTAGCGTTCTGCACGACCTTTTACTTGCGAATCCGGGTAGTCTTCAACGATGGTTTCAAACAACTTCGCTGCTTTCTCTTTTTGTCCGAGTTCCATGTACGTGATACCCGCTTTGAACATCGCCATAGAGGCAGTAAAGCCTTCAGCATCAGTGCCTTTTGCTTTTGAAATTGCTTTTTCGAAGAACTTAGTTGCTTCTTCGTATTTGTTGAGTTCAACGTAGCAGTCGCCGATGTTCATTTGAACCAAGCTGCTGATTACGTCATCGTCGATATCGGCTTTTTCGAAGTAGGCGATAGCCTCGTCAAATTGACCACGATCGCGGCTAATGATGCCCAATTCGTAGTTTGCACGGTTAGCGGCTTTTGTACCGTCGTAGTTGGCTGCAATATCTTCCAGACCAACGTACAAACCATCACCGCTGATGGCCAAATCAAGGGAGTCGATTTCGAAATATTGCTCTGCTTTCCAGATTTCAGAATTCGCTTTTTCTTCTTTTGGTTTTACCACGAGGAGGCGGTAAGCATAAAATCCAATCAGCAACAAAGCCAAGCCTCCGATCACGTAGGTCAAGGTTTTGCGGTTGCGGTCAACGAACATTTCAGTTTTGGTGTAAACCTCTTTTACGTCAACAATGATTTCTTCTTGGTCGTTCTTTTTGGCCATTTCTTTTTCTTTACGAGGTGCAAAAATAATCTTTTTTCTGTTATACAAGAGGGTTTCTTTGCCAACAGATATAACTAACTTTGGCAAAGGAAAGTCAGGACGATGAAACTGGAGAAAATAACAGCCATTAATTTCCGCAATTACGAGGAGACTGAATTGGAGTTTTCGCCCGGTGTAAATTGCCTTTTGGGCGATAACGGCACGGGAAAAACGACTGTTTTGGATGCTGTTTATTACCTCTCGTTTTGCAAGAGTTATTTCAACCCCATCGACAGTCAAAACATTCGCTATGACCAGCCGTATTTTTTGATCAAAGGG
The DNA here is from genome assembly GCA_046047375.1 of Bacteroidota bacterium. GTDB lineage: Bacteria > Bacteroidota > Bacteroidia > Flavobacteriales_D > Sanyastnellaceae > RI-182. Next base: position 997 of record JBJOIB010000237.1, on the reverse strand, counting down.
GAGCTAAGGAAACACGGGGAACTCGAGAAATTGTCGTGTGGGGTGAAAGCCGGACAAAAAAAGCAATTTCGAAGAAACGACAAGGAATACACGCGATTGGCAGACCATATCGGCTTGTTTCCCAGTGTCATGATGACGCCGAACGACATCGATTTGATCAAGGAGGGAAGCGAGGTGCGACGGAAATTCATGGACGGCATTATTTCACAATACAATCGCGCCTACCTCGATCAATTGATTGATTACACCCGCGTCTTGAATCAGCGCAACAACTTATTGCGTTTTTTTGCCGAGAACCGAACTTGGGATGAAGATGCCCTTGAGGTATGGGATGAGCAGATGATTGAGTTGGGGAGTGCTATATATGCTGAACGTCAGCGTTTTGTGAATGATTTCATTCCCACCTTCAACGCGCTTTACACACGTCTAGCCGGACCAGCCGAAACGGTTTCCTTGGCCTACACTTCGGAGCTGGAAGGGGTTGACTATCGGGTGGAACTGCGCGCTGCACGCAGCAAAGAACGACAGCTGCGCAGAAGCAACTGCGGCATTCACAAAGATGATCTGGAGTTGTTGATCGAAGGGCATCCGATTCGGAGGTATGGCTCGCAAGGACAGCAAAAGACTTTTCTAATCGCGCTGAAACTCGCACAGTTTCTCTATTTGGAGCGCATTACCGGTGTGAAGCCGCTCTTGTTACTCGATGATATATTCGATAAAATTGACGATAAACGGGTGAGCGCGCTGCTTCAATTGGTAAGTGATGGAACTTTTGGACAAATATTCATCACCGATACACACTTGGATCGGGTGCCAAAACTTTTTGACGAGGTGACGAAAGAACTGCGTATTTTTCACGTCACCAAGAATGGAATTTTTGTGAACGAACCATCTACCATCCAAAGCTAATGTCGCGCAGGAGCAACCAACAAACCCTCGGCGAGGTTATTTCTGACTTGCTCAAGGTGTATCGCCTTGAAGGCAAGATGGAGGAGTT
>JBJOIB010000236.1:0-9436 GCA_046047375.1 Bacteroidota bacterium | reverse complement strand
GCACTGGCCACCAGATCCATGGCGCCACCCATGCCCTTTACCATCTTACCGGGGATTTTCCAGTTGGCAATGTCGCCATTTTGACTCACTTCCATAGCGCCTAAAACAGTGAGTTGCACATGTCGGCCTCGAATCATTGCAAAACTCATGGCCGAGTCAAAATAAGCCGCACCGGGAAGAGCTGTAATGGTTTGTTTACCTGCATTGATCAAATCTGGATCTTCAGATCCCTCAATGGGAAAGGGACCCATGCCTAGAATTCCATTCTCAGATTGAAATTCGACATCGATGCCTTGAGGAATATAATTCGCAACCAGAGTCGGTATTCCGATACCCAAATTCACATAATATCCATCTTGCAATTCTTGGGCGATGCGCCTCGCGATTCCGTTTTTATCTAACATGTCGATTCAATTAAGCCTTTCTGACAGTTCGTTGTTCAATGCGTTTCTCGTAGCTGTTGCCTTGGAAAATGCGTTGCACGAATATTCCCGGTGTGTGGATTTGATTGGGGTCAAGTTCTCCAATCGGCACCAGCTCCTCCACTTCAGCGATGGTAATTTTTCCAGCCATAGCCATCATCGGGTTGAAGTTTCGCGCAGTGGCTTTGTATATGAGGTTTCCGGCAGTATCGCCTTTCCAGGCTTTCACGATCGCAAAATCAGCAGTAAGTGCTGATTCCAAAATATGCGGCTTTCCATTGAAAATGCGCACCTCTTTGCCTTCGCCCACTTCGGTTCCATATCCGGCAGGAGTAAAAAACGCAGGAATTCCAGCACCACCAGCCCTGCAGCGTTCAGCCAGCGAGCCTTGAGGGATCAGATCCACCTCCAATTCACCACTGAGCATCTGGCGCTCAAATTCATCGTTTTCACCTACGTATGATGAAATCATTTTTTTGATTTGTCGATTCTGAAGGAGCAATCCCAGACCGAAATGGTCGACACCGGCGTTGTTCGAAATACACGTCAGGTTTTTTACGCCCATTTTGACCAATTGAGCTATGCTGTTTTCAGGAATACCACACAGTCCAAATCCGCCCAACATGAGGGTCATGCCATCTGTAATGCCTTGACAGGCCTCTTCTGCGTTTGCAACAACTTTATTTAGCGCCATATGCGAGTTATTCGAACAGTTTATCTTCGTTGGTTTCTTCTACTTCAGCGTCAAAGTTAACCGAATTCCCCTCATGGTATTTCCGGCAATCAAGGGTTTCCGGATCAAATCCAACAGGGGCTACGAAATCTGCTGTTGACAGATTGATGGTTTTATCGGCGTACACCTTTTTCATAAAGTATCCAAAGATCGGGAGTCCTGTATTCGCTCCTTGTCCTTTATCAGTTGAGGAAAATCGCACAGCAGGATCTTGTGCACCCACCCAAACTCCCGTTACAAGCTGTGGAGTAAGTCCCATAAACCAACCATCCGTATTGCTTTGGGTGGTTCCAGTTTTACCTGCGATGGGGGCGCGAATACCGTCGTACTGACGCGATTCCAGATCCATCCGCAAACGAACCCCAGTGCCACTTGTTTTTCCCGTTTCTCTGTTGTACGCACCATCAACAACCCCTTTCATCAATCCGATGGTTTTATAGGCAGTAATTTCGTCAATTCCCTGACGCACATTGAGTTCTGGTTCGTAAATCACATTTCCGTTTTTGTCTTCAATACGAACAATGAAAATGGGTTCGATATACACCCCTTGGTTGGCAAATGTGGCATTTGCAGCCACCATCTCGAACAGGCTTAGTTCTGCCACCCCGAGAGCTATGGACGGAACGCTCGGAATAGTGTTTACAATTCCCATGTCGTGAGCAGTCCGAACCACCACGTCAGTACCGTATTCCTTGATCAATTTCGCAGTAATGGTGTTCATGGAGTTGGCCAGGGCATATTTCAAACTCACCATACCACCGTATTTAAAGTCGGAGTTGTCAGGAGACCAATCAGGCTGGCCGTCTGGCATTTCAATAACCACCTTTTGATTCGGCAACTCGGTGCACGGATGAAGTCCTAAACGCATGGCTGTGGCATAAACAAAGGGCTTAAACGTTGAACCTACTTGTCTGCGCGATTGATACACATTGTCGTACTGGAAAAACTTGTAATCGATTCCACCTACCCACGCTTTCACATGCCCTGTGGATGGCTCAATGGAGATAAGGCCAGCATGAAGAAAGCTCTTGTGGTATTTGATGGAATCGAGCGGCGACATAACGGTATCGATAATGCCTGCATGGGAATAGACCCTAGTAGCAGTAGGCGTCTCAAACACTTTTCCAATCTCATCTTCATCGAGTTGCACCCATTCGTGTCCGCAACCTCCTTTCTCATCATCGCAAAAGAAGAAGTTCCGACCCTCCACTTTTTTCGTGTCGATGTAAAATTCTGGCCGCTTGCATTCTTGGCAAATCTTTCCCGTAAGCTGCTGGTAGCGTTCTGATTGACGTACAGCTTGCCGCATGATCCGATCCCGATCGTTCGGATCTATTCCGTTATAAAACGGATAATTTTCGGCTTTTCTCCTTTTGAGGTCTTTCCAAAAATCCTTTTGCAGCTCTCCCCCGAGATGTTGTTCAACAGCGTATTCGCCGTAGGCTTGCATGCGTGAATCGATGGTAGTATATACCTTTAGACCATCGCTATACAAATCGTACGGACTGCCGTCGGCCTTCGCGTAAACGTACTTTCCATTTTCATCTTTGCGATCAAAAATTTCTTTTAGCTTCATGCGAAGCACTTCGCGGAAATACGGAGCAGAGCCTTCGTCATGACTAACTCTCTGGAAATCAAGACCAAGTGGTAAAACGCGCAAGGAGTCATAGGCTTCTTCCGACAGTTTGTCGTACTTCACCATTTGATGCAGCACTACCTCACGTCGTTCCATCACCAACTCAGGTCTGCGCAACGGGTTATACAGCGAAGAGTTCTTCAGCATGCCCACCAGCATAGCTGCCTCTTGAATTTCGAGGCTGTCAACGGGTTTATTGAAGTAGATGTACGCGGCTGATTTTATGCCAACTGCCTGATTTAGAAAATCATATCTATTGAGGTAGAGGGCAATAATTTCTTCTTTTGTGTATTGCCTTTCCAAACGTGTGGCAATGATCCATTCTTTGGGTTTTTGAAGCAGCGCGCGCTCGAAAAAATTAGACTGTTCGTATTCCTTTGTAAACAGCAATTTAGCCAACTGTTGGGGTATGGTAGATCCGCCTCCCTTTTTTCCCATGTAGGCCGCTGCACGGGCTAAACCGCGCACGTCAACTCCGGCGTGACTCCAGTAACGCGCATCCTCGGTGGCAACCAGTGCGTCGACCAGATGAGGGGGGAGATTTTCATAGCGGATATCTGAACGATTCTCGCGGTAATAACGCCCAATTACCTTGTTGTCAGAAGTAAACACTTCCGTTGCTAAATTGGTTTTTGGATTTGCCAAGGCTTCTGTGTCAGGCAAGTTGCTCAAGGAGGCCAATAGCATCAATAGGGCAATACCTGCAAACGGAGCAATAACGATCATCCAAAAAGCGACAATCCATTTTTTATGAGACGAGGTGTTTTTTTTCTTCGCTGCCATAGGTGTGAGGGGTCAATGCAAAGGTAAAGGTCTAAAGATGGTTTTAACGAAAAATAAGCAAACAAAATGCGCGTTCAGATTTCTAAGATTCGCAGATTAAACCTGTATCTTTGCAACTTTTGTTTCTCTCTCGGTTGAGTAGAGACGATAATTTACGTTTTCCTGCACTATGATCGCACTCATCAAAGCCGCCCAACTCATTCTCAGTTTGTCTATTCTGGTGGTGTTGCACGAACTTGGGCACTTTATACCTGCAAAATGGTTCAAAACCCGCGTAGAAAAATTTTACCTCTTTTTTGATTGGGGTTTTTCGCTCTTCAAAATGAAGAAAGGTGAGACCGAATATGGAATTGGTTGGTTGCCGTTGGGAGGGTATGTGAAAATTTCGGGCATGGTAGATGAGTCTATGGACACCGAGGCTTTGAAACAACCTGCTCAACCTTGGGAGTTTCGAGCAAAGCCGGCCTGGCAGCGATTGATCATTATGTTAGGAGGGGTTACCGTGAACCTCATTCTTGGGTTTTTCATTTACGCCATGGTGCTATTCGTTTGGGGTAAAACATACATCACTCCAGAGGGAGTCACCTACGGTCTTCACGTGGATGAACGCATTCGCCACTTCGGATTTGAAGAAGGCGATAAGATTTTGAAACTTGATGGTGTTGCTCCCGAATCCTACGGTCAAATCCGAAAACTCTTGCTCACGAACAATGTGCAGGAAGTAACCGTAGAACGCGCCGGGAAAACAATGAATCTTCAGCTCCCGAGTGATTTTGGACAGGCGCTTATCGATAGCAACGTGCGCGACCCCTTCGCCATTCGGGTGCCAACGGTTATTGATACGGTGATCACAGGCAGTCCGGCCGAAAAAGCAGGCCTTTTGAAAGGGGATAGCCTTGTGGCCATCAACCAAGTTAAAAGCATTTTCTTCAACGACCTTGCTGACGAAATCGGAAAACACAAAGAAGAAGAAATTACGGTTAGTCTGTACCGTGGAGGACAACCTTTGGACGTGAAATTGACTACCACCGCGGAGGGTAAAATCGGCTTTGGCCCTATTAGTCCTGCAGACCGGACAGATTTTGCACAAATTCACAAGGACTTTAGCGTTGGTTCAGCAATAACAAACGGTTTCACAGAAGCCAAAGAAACCCTTCAAGGGTATGTGCTTTCAATGCGATTCTTGTTTTCTAAATCAGGCGCGAAGCAAATCGGAAGCTTCATCTCCATTGGTTCGGTGTTTGACGCCGGCTGGGACTGGGAGATTTTCTGGCGCACAACCGCTTGGTTATCGCTTGTGTTGGCGTTTATGAACTTGTTGCCGATACCTGCGCTGGACGGCGGACACGTGGTGTTTTTGCTGTATGAAATGATTGCAGGAAAGCCCGCCCCACAAAAATTCCTCGAAAAGGCGCAGATGGTAGGTTTGATATTGCTGCTTTCGCTCATGGCTTACGCTATAGGCAATGATATTTACCGGTGGTTAACAGATGCCTTCTAAGTGACGTTGTACCGATTTTTCTGTACCTTATTTCAATGAAAGCGCTTTTGATGTTCATGTTTATACTGCTCGCGCAGGATGCTTTGAGCCAAGCTACTACACGCAGCAGGCATGAGGTACACATGTCTGGCGCACAAAACAATCTGACCGTAATCCCTTTCACACCGCGCATGATGCTGTCAGATGTGCACGCTGAAATGTGCATAGCCAATCAGATGAACTCAAAGGAACTGAAGGAAAAGCTGGCAGAAGGATTCTTTCACGCCATTCGTTCCCAATCTCCACGCTTTATTCAAACACAACTATTCGGTTGGGATGACGCATGGCCACCGGCGTTAGACACCCTATATCGCGAAATACGCTATGAATCGTTGCCCATTGATACCGCTTTGATGAACCCTTCAGGAAGCACGTATATTTCTCAGGGTCAACTGATGGTTCACGGAGCCTCAGTGGAAAAATACATATCGGCTCGGGTTGATACGCTGATCATCCAACGCATGGCCCTCGCCTCAGCAGGAGATTTCGTTTTGGTTATCAACGAACTCGATATCCGCAACCTCGGCGTACCCGCTCAAATAGATCCCGAAGGCGTTCGTCTGTTTTTACAAGTGCATTACACCCTCTTTAGCAGCTCAGGAAAAAAACTGAAAGGTGGCATTGTACGACGGCCTTTCAGCAAAAGCTCGCTCTTGCTCTCTGATGTTGTTCGCAATGACCTTATGGCTCTGGCCGCTGAATTGTTTCGGGAGGTTGGCTTAACCAAGGAGGCAGAGTGATGTTGGCAGCAGTGGAAATAAGCAACACCTATGGCCTTGTGATTGGAGCGTCACTTGTGATCATTGTCAGCTACTTCTTTCAGCTTTTTTCAAAAAAAACCAACATCCCAAGCCCGCTTCTGCTTATCGCATTCGGCATCATTCTGCAAAAATTATTGCAGTACATCGGTATTGAACGTATTCCATACGAGAGTCTACTGCTTGAAATTCTTGGAACCATCGGATTGATTTTTATCGTCCTTGAAGCAGCCCTCGACCTTGAACTGACCAAAGACAAATGGCCAACCATCTGGAGGAGCTTGCTGGTTGCCTTGTTTGGACTGTTGGCTACATCGTTCGGAATAGCCCTGTTTCTGCATTGGATGGTGATCGAAGATTTTCTCGCTGCCCTCGTTTATTCCATTCCACTCAGCATCATGAGCAGCGCTATCATCATTCCAAGTGTAGGCGGTCTGGCTAAAACCCAGAAGGAGTTCATGATTTACGAAAGCACCTTTTCCGACATTCTGGGGATCATGTTCTTTTACTTGGTGCTGGGGAATGTGGAGGCTGAGAGCGCCGGACAAATAGTTGGCAATGTGTTTTCCAATATCGGCATCACGTTGATTTTAGCAGTGGTATTCGGATACGGACTCGTATGGGTGATACAGCGACTCACCGGTGAAGTGAAGTTGTTTATGACCATCGCCATCCTGGTGCTGATCTACGCCATTGAAAAAATATACCACCTCTCTCCACTCATCCTCATTCTGGCGTTTGGCGTTATGCTCAATAACTACCAGCTTTTCTGGTTTCGCGGATTGAAGAAGTACATCGACGAGAAGAAAATCGAATCGCTCCACAACGAATTCCACCTGTTGACCCTCGAATCGGCCTTTGTAATCCGAACTTTTTTCTTTGTGATGTTTGGCCTTACCATCTCCATCGCCTCTATCCTCAGCTGGTCGGTGCTTTTCTACAGCTTGGTCATCGTGGTAATTATGTATGTGGCAAGGTTGATTTTTCTGTGGATATTCGAATGCAGGAGCATATTTCCGTTGTTGTACATTGCTCCTAGAGGCTTGATTACCATTTTGTTGTTCTTCCAGATCTACAGTAGCCATCCAGAATTTATTTCTGAAAGCTTCGAACGAGGTATTCTACTACAAGTGGTGTTCATTTCAAGTATCGTGATGACCATATCACTCATTCAAAATGGATGGGGCATCAAAGAGGTGGAACGCAACAAAGTAAGTGGAGATCTTCAACTGGATGATTCTGAAAATCAATTAGATGCGCCAAATGACGACAAAAGTGTTATTAAATAAAATAAATGATGCGCGCATACGTAATTGAAATCACTACCTTTCGCGGCAGCTTACGATACCATGCTCATTAACCTTGATAACCTAAAGGTTCTCTCCAGGCATAATCACAGCTTCATCCGTGAAATCCTGGAAGTGTACCTGATGAATACTCCTAAGGACCTCGTTAAAATGCGAGAAGCCGTTGACGCGGCCAATTGGCAAGTGGTGCGTTATTACGCGCACAAGCTTAAATCGTCTTCATTTACCATTGGATTTATCGAAGGTCACAGAAGGTTTCAACAAATTGAGTTGGTGATTAAGAACAACGAAGATACCGTTACGATTCCCGCGCTTTTTGACCAAGCCATGCACGTATGCGATGAATGCGTTACAGAAGTGAAGCAAGAGTTGACGAAATACCTGTAGTGTCAGATGAATCTGACGATTCGTACGTCCTGACTCCTACCAATCAGTTTAGTTGATCCCATTAGGTTTGTTCTGTAATCGTTGCATTATGGTCAACCTACATCTGCTCACGAAAATATCAGGATTCGATAGTGAATACCGAAAGCAGATCACGCAGCTCATCGCCGCTCAGGCAGAGAAAGTTAGTGATCAAGTACTTGAGTTGCTGCGCGATCACAAATGGGCGTACTGTCAGGTCATTCTTGAGAGGTACATTCATGACATTCAACCCTATTGCCAGCCATCATTTACAGAATCATTGATTGAGAACTTGGATGGATTTGCGCACACCGATGAACCTGCGGCAAAGGAGATGATTTGCAAACACATTCTGAACAGCATCCGAAACAACCTGATTCTAATCATGCATCAAGACAGCGAATAACGTTGTCCGGGCAGGTGCTTCACTATCCCTAATAGTTCCATTTGCAGCAGCGTAAAGGAGAGTCTGGAGCCCAATTCGGCGCAGTAAAACCCCAATTCGTCTAAATGGGTTGGACCGCGCTGTTGAAGCACTTCGGCCACCAATGCTTGATCAGGTTCCAGTCCAATGGGCATCCGAAGCTGAAGTTGTTCCATTTCCCTTTCCCATCCCAACTCCCTGGCAATCTGACTTCCATGGGTTATAAGTTGAGCTTCCAGTCTGCGAATCAGCATGTGACAGCCGTTGGAGAGGGTATTGCGAATATCGCCTGGTATAGCGAAGACCTCCCGATGGTACGACGCTGCCAGACGGGCTGTGATGATGGATCCGCCTTTGCGATCCGACTCAATGACCACGGTGCAATCGGAGAGTCCGGCAATTACACGGTTTCTTGATGGAAAATGCTCCCTGCTCGGCGCCGTTCCATGCGCAAACTCACTTACCCACCCTCCGGCATCTAGCATGGCCAGTGCATCTCTGTAATGCTCCTTCGGGTAAATCCTGTCTAACCCATGCGCTAAGCAAGCAACGGTTGGCAAGCCTTGATCCAACGCTGCCCTGTGAGCTACAATGTCTATTCCGAATGCCAATCCACTGACAATAGACACCTTATAAATGGCCAATTCTTGCACCAGTGCGCGACAAACTTCCTGACCGTAATGTGTGGCTCTGCGCGTGCCCACAATGCTCACCATTCTGGGAGCATCCAAATCAGGAAGTCCTTTGATGAATAAGACCACCGGTGCATCCGGACATCCGGAAAGGCGTGATGGATATCCCGGTTGCCCGATTACAACAGCGCGTCCTCCAGCATTGAGCAGATGCTCCGCCTCCTTTCGAGCCAGTGCTCGAACCGTTTTATCTTTAAGTCCGTTGATCAGCTTTTCTGAAAAACCCAACTGGCGAAGTCGCACCCCCGAAGCGCTTAAGACGTCATGCACTGAGCCAAATTGCTGCAGTAGTTTGCGCGCTGTGCTCGGACCTACTCCTTCAGTCATACCAAAGGCAATGATTTCTGTTGTCTCGTCCAATGTCATGGCAACAAGGTTACAACAAAAGGTAATTCGCAGAAAAACAACTTCACCGATGCACCATTTTCTTATACTTGTATCACCTAAATAACCTTAACTTCAATGAAATCAATCCTTTTCATTCTCTTCAGTTTCGCTTTTCTTTCACTTTTTTCTCAAAATGGCACGGTGCAGGGAACTGTGCGCGACGCAAAAACAGGAGAAATCATCATTGGTGCCAACGTGCTTACAGACGCAAATACAGGTGTGGCAACAGATGTGAGTGGCAGCTACAGCCTCGCTTTACCCATTGGTGATCAAACCTTGGTATTCTCCTTTATTGGGTACAAAACAGTGGAAAAGAAGGTATCGGTAAAAGAGGGCGAAACAACCCAAC
>JBJOIB010000235.1:0-3816 GCA_046047375.1 Bacteroidota bacterium | reverse complement strand
GCAATGAAATAAGAGCTTTGCCTCACAAAACCCATAAGCATTAGCACCCTGCGGGACGATTCTGCTCATAGCCAAACCGTCAAACTGTCTAAAAACCCCCTTCCGTTATCCAGGTTTTATTGTGCATAAAACGGATAGTTTTTATTTCATAAACAGCACATGTTTGGGTATCTTCAAGCATGAAATTCATTGCAGGATATGATCGCGGGCAGACTACCTTCTTCTGCCTCGAAGAGCAAATTGAAAGCAGCAATAAGGTGCGACTTATCGATTTTGTTGTAGGTAGCCTGAAAATGGAGGATTATAGTTATCGGAACCTGCGCCGAATCTTCAATTTGGTAACCCCAAAAAACTTAATTGCCTGCCTAGCAGGCTTTTTATGTAGATTTTCAGTTCTAAGGTCGATATTAAGTCCTTTTAAAGCTCTTTTCGGTTTATTGACCAGAAGTGAATACTATAGTTTTCGCGTGTAAATCATCATCACATTCGCTCTGTATTCAACGCAATTGATTATTTTCATTAAAAATTGAAGCGGCGGGGCGGTTTTTAGACGGACTGCCGTTTGGGGCTATTCGTAGGAATTCCCTACTTTTGGTGCTCAAACAAGGAGTATGGGATTTTGGGGTTTGGTACGCACCATTTTCGTTATTTGGCTTATCTACCAAATAGTTCAATACATTCGTCGGGCACAAGAAAATGCCCAACGACGTGGATTTGAGGAGGGTCGTAGGCAAGCAGAACATACTTCAGGTTCACAGCGAAAAGCCGAGAAGAAAATCGACGATAACGTAGGGGAGTACGTTGACTTCGAAGAAATCAAAGACTGAGGTCGGTCACTATGTGATGTCGATATACTATCTTTCCCACAAATTCTTTGTTACATGAAAAACCTTCTGCTCAAAGCAGCGCCGCATGTGGTGGCGGTTCTTGTTTTTGCGGCTATCTCCGCAGCATTCTTCTCTCCTGCCTTCGACGGTTATGAATTGCGACAAGGCGATATTGATCAGTTCTTGGGGATGTCGAAGGAGGTGCGCGACTTTAAATTTTACGAGGATCAAGAGTCGCTTTGGACCAATAGTATGTTCAGCGGAATGCCGGCGTTTCAAATTTCTATGCAGCAACATAACAACTTGCCGCTGGCATTGCTTAGGGCTGCACAAGGCGTTTTCCCTCGATCTGTAGGGGCGCTGTTTATTGCTATGCTTAGCTTCTACATTTTTGGATTGTGCATGCGGGTGAACCCATGGCTATCTATGGTAGGCGGTATTGCCTTTGGGCTCGCAACCGTGAATGTGCTTTACCTCGGAGCAGGCCACATGTCGAAAGTAACTGCCATCTCCCTTATGCCTGCGGTGTTAGGTGGCGTCATATATGCTTTTCGCCGCGATGCGCTCATTGGTGCGGCTATTACAGCGCTGTTTCTTGGAATGCAGCTGGCATCAAATCACCTTCAAATGACCTACTACCTCATGTTGTTAGTAGGAGCTGTTGTTCTAACAGAAATCATAGGAAGCATCCTTTCAAAAGAACCAGCAAAGGTGTTAAAACCAGTCTTGCTTCTGGTCATCGCTGCCTTGCTTGCCATTGCCCCAAATACCTCCAATTTGCTAACCACCTACGCGTACAGTAAAGAAAGTACCCGTGGGAAAAGCGAATTATCAGCTCAAACGCTCGAAATGAATGGTATCAGCTCATCCGTGGCGGGCGCAGATGGACTAAACAAAGACTACATCCTTGAATACAGCATGTCGCGGGGTGAATTCTGGTCGATGATGATTCCTAATATCAAAGGAGGACAGTCTGGTGCCATTGGTGCCGACAAAGAACTCCTGCAATCTGTTGATCGTGAACACCGCGAAAACGTGGGCCAAAGCAATAGGTACTGGGGAGACCAGGCCTTTACCGGTGGCGCTTTCTACTTCGGAGCTTTGATTGTTGCGCTTTTTCTTATAGGACTGATTGTTTGGGATGATAGACTCAAATGGCCATTCTTGGTGCTAACTGTTCTTTCTGTGCTGCTTTCGTGGAAAAATCCTTCATTCATTACGGATCTGTTCTTAGACTACGTTCCGATGTTTGCGAAATTCCGCGACACGAAAATGATGCTCGTTTTGGTGCAAGTAGTAGCTCCTATTGTGGCTATTTTGTTGATTCAGAAGGTTATAGAAGGGTTGCATGAGAAGTTGAGCAAGCAGTTTTTATTCGCCTCAGGTGGTGTTGTGTTGGTATTTGTGTTGTTCGCTGCCGTGCCGAATGTGTTTTTCGACTTTATATCCACCGCCGAGGTCGCGCAGTTTGATGATTACAGGTTGCAGGTTGGAGGTTCGCCTGAACAGGAGAAGTTTCTGAACGGCTACATTGACGCGCTGGTCGCTGTGCGTGAGAATATTTTCAGGGCTGATGTAATGCGGTCGCTGCTCATTGTTGTTGTTGGCCTGGTGGTGCTGTTTTTGCTCCATAAAAAGAAGCTTCCGACAGCTGTGGGGATTGGTGTTTTAGGACTCGTAGTGTTGGCTGACTTGTACAGCGTTAACAGGAGGTATTTCGACAATGAAAAGGTTGGGAGAGAATATGCCCGTTGGGTAAAATCCATAGACCGCTCATTTCCATTTGAGGCCTCACCGGCCGATATGGCCATTTTCCAAGAGGCTACCATCACTCAGCCAGAAATTGCTTCCAAAGCAAAAAATTACGCTACAACACTGTCTGCAAGTCTTGACGAGGGTGGGAAAAGTGAAAAGGTAGTACACGCAGCGCAGTTTGCAGCTCTCAACCTCTCAACCAATTTTAGGGTGCTCAATATTCGCAATCCCTTCAGTGATGCCCGTACATCTTATTTTCATAAATCCCTCGGGGGGTATCATGGAGCTAAACTCAAACGCTATCAAGAACTTATTGATTTCCACTTAGGTCCTGAAATACAGCGTTTTATGGAGACTGCAAACACTCTGGGGCCGGATGTGTTGCGCGGAATGCAGTTTGTTAACATGCTCAATGCTAGGTATTTAATACTTGATCCATCCAGTCAACCTCTGCCTAATCCTTACGCTTTTGGGAATGCCTGGTTTGTTCAAGATGTAGAAATGGTAGACAATGCCGACGCGGAAATGGAAACGCTATTCACAACTGATTTGCGCACTACGGCGGTTGTAGATAAACGTTTTGAGGGGGTGATAGAAACCATTGTGGTGCCTGATTCCACCGCAGAAATTGTGTTATCTGCTTACACTCCGAATGCTCTCACATACACTACACGCTCTCAGAAAGATCAAGTAGCAGTTTTCTCAGAAATCTATTACGAAGATGGCTGGCAAGCCTATTTAGACGGTGAACCGGTGCCTCATGCCAGAGCCAACTATGTGCTACGTGCCATGAATATTCCGGCAGGGGAACACAAAATAGAATTTCTGTATCAATCTGAAGTGTATGCTACCGGTGAGCGAACCGCAATGATTGCAAGCAGTTTATTAGCGGTATTTCTACTCTTCGCGGGCTTTATGACTGTGCGTAAAGCAAGGCAACCGAAGGAGGCGTAATGCTGGCTCTGGTGCTCCAGCTGAGTGCTTTTGCTTTGTGGGCAGGAGTGCTGGTGTACGTGGTTAAAAAAGCTCCTTTTTTCCAGCTCAACGGAATATCGCGTACCACGCTTGTTCTTACGTTCTCACTGAAGGTGGTCGTTGGTATGCTGTTGGCAGGGGTTTACACCTATTATTATCCACAGGGGCGTGTATATGCAGATACCTTTCGCTACTTTGATGATGCTCGAGTTGTTTACAGTCAGCTATGGGAGCAGCCTGAGGTGTATTTGCGGTTTTT
>JBJOIB010000234.1:0-5718 GCA_046047375.1 Bacteroidota bacterium | reverse complement strand
GCGCAGGATGGTATCACTCCCGCTTTGCAGCGGGATATGGAAATGTGGGACGAACTTTTTGCTTTTCGACACGAAATGGATGATTTCGTCGGTGAGCAAATTGGGTTCGATGGAGGAGATGCGAAAGCGTTCGATATTGTCAACAGCATCAAGTTGCTTGATCAAATCGATCAATGATTCACCATGAGCGGTGCCGAAGTCACCTATGTTGACTCCTGTTAGCACTATTTCTTTAGCGCCCAAGGAAGCTGCCTCTTTTGCCTGTTGAACGGTTTCTTCAACAGTAGCGCTTCTTGATCGTCCGCGAGCGAGAGGTATCGTGCAAAAAGCACAAAAATAATTACACCCATCTTGCACCTTCAGAAAGGTGCGTGTTCTATCGCCTGAAGAGAAAGAGGGGACAAAGTCTTTCGTTTCTTTGATAGCCTCTCGAACAAAAACACCGTGTTCTTTTTTCTCGAGGTTGCCCAGGTGTTCAAGGATGTTGAACTTTTCGTTAGCTCCTAGAACAAGGTCAACCCCGGGAATAGAAGCTATTTCTTCCGGTTTCAATTGAGCATAGCATCCTATGACAACGATAAAGGCATGATTGTTTGCCGATAAGGCTCTTCGCACAATGCTTCTGCATTTCTTATCTGCATTGTCGGTAACTGAACAGGTGTTGATGACAACCACATCCGGTTGGTGCTCCAGTTCGACACGAGCATATCCGGCCTCTGCGAAGTTTTTAGCAATGGCTGAGCTCTCTGCAAAATTCAATTTGCACCCGAGGGTATAAAACGCAACTTTTAGTTGGTGATTCACACGGCAAAGATAGCGAACTTCATCAGACACTTCGTGATTCGTGAAGCAGCTGTTGAACAAAGAAAAACCACCTATATCCAATGACCGGAATCATCAGATAAGGTGGTTCGACAGCTAAAACTAGAAAGTGTAATTGGTAGTTATATCGGCTTACAACTTGACAAACTTCAATGAGGTTGTCGATTGATTGTCTTTTAAATCCACGAAATAAATTCCTGATGCCAGATTTGCCACATTTATGCTTGAAGGCACATTTTCGTTAAAGCGCATCACCTCTTTTCCATCGAGAGATCGAAGAGTCATTTCAGTTGGTTGCATGTTGCCAAACTGAAAATGCAATTGTTCAGATGTTGGATTAGGGTAGGCGTTGATACCGATGAGCGATGACTCTACCACACTGGTTCCACCGCCGCCACCGCTTTGATTTCCGCCGAATAAAAGTCCGCCCTGGGAGGTCTCCGAAAAGAAGTCATTCGCGGTTGTAGTTTGATCGAACACCATCAGAGGAAAAGGATTGTTCGCTTTCATAAACGCGTAGGTAGTTGAAGATACATTGGTAACAAATTGAAGTCCTTCAAAATCCTGCACATCCGTAGATGATTCGAATGCATGTAAGAGCAACACATCCGTAAAAGAGCCCTCAGGTAAAATGAGCGTTCCGTATCCAATTACATCCCATGTGGTGGTACCCGATGAGGTGAAAAGAATATCGCCATCAAAAGTGATGGTAGAACTGAAATTATCAGTACCGGAGTTCATGTAAGTGAGCGGCAAAGCGAAGCGCGTAGAAGGATTGCTGTAAGTCTCCATCAGGGTTGAACCTTCCGTTTCGAGATAATAGCCCGCTTCCAGGTATTCCGTAGAGGTGATATTATTGAAGAATTGCACTCCTTCAACAGAAGTGGCAACATTTGCAGACGGGAAGAGATTTCCACCCGGGACAGAAGCCGGGGTGACCCAGTTGTAGGTGTAGTTGATGTTCAGGGTAGTGAGATCAGAGAAATCCCAGGTTTGATTGGGGCCTCCCATGTTGCTCATATCCATCCAGTTCAAAGAGTCGGCAACAACAGAGATATTGGGTTGAGCGATGAGTTGGCTCGCTGTAATGACCGGTTGAGCGAAAGTCAAGGCCGGAGCGGAGAGAAGGAATGCAAGTAAAGTACGACGCATATTGGTTGTGTTTTTTTTACGAAAGTATACGGATCTTGGCGATGTCACTAGGTTCAATGAGCAGAATGCGCGAATGAATGATTGGTTGGGAGGAAAAGGGATTTTGCATGACAGTCATTATTTTCGCACCTTTGAGCCATGCGCATAGCGATCTTATCACCTTTTTATCCATACAGGGGAGGCATTGCTCAGTTTTCGGGATCGATGATGCGCGCCTTACAGCAAACACACGAGGTAAAAGCGTTTACGTTCACGCGGCAGTATCCGGATTTTTTATTTCCCGGTACCAGTCAATATGTGAATGAAGACGATCAGGTTGAGGCCATTGAATCAGAGCGGATATTGGATTCGATAGGGCCATTGAGTTGGGAGCGCACAGCGAGGGCCATCAACGCTTACCAGCCTGAGGTGGTGATCATTCGGTTTTGGATGCCTTTTTTTGGTCCTTCACTCGGGTGGGTTGCGCGCAGGGTAAATGCGCGAGTTGTAGGTATTGTGGATAATGCCATTCCGCACGAACGTAGGGCTTTTGATCGCTTATTGACCCGCTTTTTTTTGAGGGGATGTGATCATTTGGTGACCTTGAGTGAGGCAGTGGAACGGGATATATACAGTTTGATAGGGAAGGACAGAGGGGTTACCGTTATTCCGCACCCCGTTTACGACCATTTTGGTTCAAAGCTGCCGAAATCCACTGCACGTGAGCAATTAGGCATTCATCCGTTGCGCAAGACGATATTGTTTTTTGGACTCATACGGGAATATAAAGGTTTGGATATATTGATTCGGGCCTTCAACGAGTTAGACGATACATATCAATTGGTAATAGCAGGGGAGTGTTACGGTGATGACAGTGCGTATCGGTTGTTGATAGATCAGAATTGTCATCGGGAGAACATCGTTTACATCAACAAGTACATAGACGACAAGCTAGTACCGTGGTTTTTCAGTGCTGCGGATTTGTGTGTTTTACCGTATAGGACAGCGACACAGAGTGGAATAACGGCGATAGCGTTGCATTTTGATTTACCGATTGTGTCGACCGATACGGGGGGATTGCGTGAGATGGTAGCGGATGCGGGGATGGGGTTAGTTACGAGGGGATTTGAGCCGATGGATTTGGCAGAGGCTATAGAGGAGGCTACGGGTGTGGATCGGCTGGAGGGTTTTCGGGCGAGCATAAAGGAACATAAGAAGCGTTATTCGTGGGGGGCGTTTGCTGGGCGGTTGGGGGAGACTTTTGGAGGGTAGGTGGGGTTTGTTTTTTTTTGATGAATTCGACTTATCCGCTAATTTAACCATCTGAAAATCAAGTGGATAAAAAGGCGGATATTTAAAGGAGAAGGTTGGGGAAGTAAAGGGACAACTTTAGAACCTCCTGATCGTAATTTTTACTTCAAACACTTATCCGCCAAATTAACCATCTGAAAATCAGGTGGATAAAAAGGCGGATATTTAAAGGAGAAGGTTGGGGAAGTAAAGGGACAACTTTAGAACCTCCTGATCGAAATTTTTTCTTCAAACACCTATCCGTCAAATTAACCATCTGAAAATCAATTGGATAAAAAGGCGGATAATAGAAGGTTTGGTTTAAGGAATGGAAAGATCAGCATTCGATTCTTTCGATCGGAATCGACACTTCAAACACTTATCCGCCAAATTAACCGTCTGAAAATCAATTGGATAAAAAGGCGGATAATAGAATCGAGTCATCAGAACCCGCCCCTCACGGACATGGCTGACCATACATCGCTGCCCGCTGGTAAGAGCGTGCTACAGCCAGGGGCCGCCTCTGTTGACATGGTTCCACCTTGGGTGGTAAAACTTTGATATTCGCAGGTTGAAGATGGAACAATGACTGTAGCCTGCGAACATTCGTCGTTTTCAATAGCAAAGGTGCTCTGAAAGATCAATAATGCTGCCGCTAGGAGTGATTTGGATAGAAAAGACATCGTGGTTAATATTTCCAACAAAGGTACGGGTTTAAAAAAAAAAACGACCTCACCCTTTTGGATGATTAGGTTTAAACCTTTGTAAATGAGTGATATATAATAAGACTCTGATGTGTGGTTTTCAGTCGTTAACACGGACGTAACGTTTCTTTTACTTCTTAAGTTACCCTCTTAACACTGTCGAAACGAACCGGAAACAATAGGCGGGTACTTTCGCAGCATCAAATTAGCTTGCTATGTTAAAACAATTAACCTTGGTACTGTTTTCAATGATTGCAGTATCATCTCTCGCGCAAACTGTTGCGTTTAATGCGGACTATTCGAATGTTGCTGAAAACGGAGGATCCGTATTGATCGAAGTGAAAGTAACAGGAACATTCACTGCGGATGCGCAGGTCACGATTGCTCCAATAGAGCCGGCTTCTGCTTCTTCATCGAACTTTGAATTCGCAGAAACCGTGATCGACATCCCTGCAGGAACAGCGACAAATTTTTTCGTTGAAGCAGTTGTTTTCGATAACGGAACTGCTGATTCTGAAGTGTTTTTCACGCTAGGATTATCGAATGCTGTGAACTGCTCAATTGGCTCTAAATCAACACATTTTGTATTTATTCAAGATGATGAAGTTTCTGTGCCACAGGCTTCAGGAGCGCTAACCATGAATTTCCTGACTAGCTATTTGGTTGATGCATCTGGATCAGCCGAAATCGTTGCTTACGACGCTCAATCGCTCCGATTGTTTGTGTTGAACTCGTCGGCAACCAAAGTGAATGTGCTCGATTTTTCCGATCCTTCAAATATCACTGAAATCGGTTCCCTCGATATGTCGGCTTTCGGCTCCGGAGCAACAAGCGTAGCAGTTTACAATGGTTTGGTTGCTGCTTCTGTAGATGGTGTTGATTATGGTCCAGGTTCGGTTGTTTTTCTAGATGTAGACGGTAACTTTATTTCAGCCGTACAAGTCGGGGTTTTGCCTGATATGGTAACCTTCACGCACGACGGTTTGTCTCTACTGGTAGCAAACGAAGGTGAACCCGCTCAAGAATATGCTGTTGACCCGGAAGGGAGCATTTCAAGAATCGATCTGTCAAATGGAGCTGCATCGCTTACTCAGTCGGATGTGATAACCATCGATTTCCATGCTTTCGACGCTCAGATCGATCAACTCAAGGCAGCCGGTGTGCGTATTTTTGGTCTGAACTCATCGGTGTCACAAGATCTTGAGCCAGAGTATATTACCATTTCTGATGATAATACGAAGGCATGGGTAACATTGCAAGAAAACAACGCGCTCGCGGTGGTGGATTTGATCACAAATACGGTTACTGAGATCGTTCCGCTAGGAACAAAAGACCATTCATTGCCACAGAATTCATTGGACTGTTCTGATAGAAACGGAGAGATCTTTATGGCAAACTGGAACATTAAAGGTATGTTCATGCCGGATGCCATCAGCCATTTCACCATCGCTGGGGTTGATTATTTGGTAACAGCAAACGAAGGTGATCAACGCGAATATGGAGTGATAGATGAAGATGTTTCTGTGAAATCCAATAGCTATATCCTGGATCCTACGGCTTTTCCAGATGCGGCGCTTTTGAAAAAAGATCAACTTCTAGGACGTCTTGCAGTCTCTCCTTACTCTGGCGATACCGATGGTGATGGCGACTTCGATGAAATTCACGCTTTCGGAACACGTTCTTTTAGCATTTGGAATGGCCAGACGGGCGCATTGGTGTATGACTCAGGCAATGATTTTGAGAAAATTACTGCAGCTGATCCCGTGTTTGG
>JBJOIB010000233.1:0-4843 GCA_046047375.1 Bacteroidota bacterium | reverse complement strand
CGGCGTGGTAAAGTGCTTGCGTTCCATTTCTCCGGTTGGACCTTCGTATTCAATTACACCGTTCCAGGCAAATTCACCAAGGCCGGTTTTAGAAGATGGAATGCGCAACTGTCCAAAGCCTTTCTCGTTCAACTTTAGGATAGCTGCATCATCCGACTTTTCGTACTTGCTGCTATCACCAGGTTTAACAGAACCTGAGTTCGCATAAATCTTTGGCTGGTTGTTCTTATCGTAAGCACCAAGGAACACCTGAGCACGGAAAGTATCACCGCGGAGGATGTAACTTGATTCTGGAATAACCATCGCCTCAAGATTGGTAAACTTGTACGATTTTGCCTCGAAGTTGCTGAAAATGTTGGTCAACACTTCTGTTTCAACACGTTTTACGTTTGCTTCAATGGTAGATATTTCTGTCACCATCGCCGCAAGTGGAACGTGGAAAAATTTCTGCGTATGCCAAGCCTGCATTTCTCCTTGAGCATCTTCTGATTCAGGGAAAGAGAACGTTTCTGCTATGGATTCTTTCAGACGATCGCTGTACGAAATCTGTTGACAGAATTCACTATACGCAGTGATTTTCTCCATTAACTCAGTTACAGACCATTCACCCGATTTCGGCGATCCAGGCTCACCACCATACACCAAAGCAGTGTTTTCTTGGTTTTCATCCTTTTTCGTAATGATCGGGTTGCCATCGCGTTTAAAGTCTAACGGAAGTGCAACACCATTCTCATCCATAAAACTGGTGTACTCACCGCCCTCAGAAGCTGCCATAACGCGCGCCTTGAGTTCGTTGAGGTACTTGTGCATGTCTGCAGCTTTAGCCTTTAGTTGTTGTGCCTTTTCGTGAAATTCTGCGTATTTCTCAGGCTTCGAACTGTACAAAGCATCAAGCTCGGTATATTGTTCGTTCGATTTCTTTTGGAACGTTGTAGCGTTCGCCATGATCGAACCGTTGATTGATACGAATGCATCCAATACTTCTTTGGCCACGTTCATTGCGAGCAGTGCCGTGAGTACGAGGTACATCATACCAATCATCTTCTGCCGTGGGGTTTCCTTACCTCCTGCCATTACATTGTGCTTTTAAAGGGTTAAACAAACAATGTATAGCTTACGAACGATTTCCACCGCCCATAGCATTCAACATATTGGTGTAAACCGTGTTGAGTGATTGGAGGTTTTTCGCGAGTTCGGCAATGTTCTCTTTGTATAAACGAGTGTCTTCTACTGAGTCATGTAGGTTTTCAACCAATGACTTCATACCGCCGTACAACTTGCGCGTGTTCTCCAACTCCTGAAGCTGAAGCTCGTACATGTTGTTCAAAGACGATAGGTTCTCAGTCATTTTCTGCAATGCTGCTCCAGCTGATTGACCGTGTGCCTGACCATCAGACAATCCAGTCAAACTCTCTGAAGCTTCTTGATAGGTGGTAGCGAGTTGAGATACTTTTTCGCTAGCACCACGCAATGAAGTAGAATACTCTTTGGTAGCAACTGCAGCTTCTGAAATATCAGACAATTGAGTTGCTTGAGTGCTAAATGAACGCATACCATCTCCTAGACTTTGCAGCAACTCTGGCTCAATCTTCGCCTCAGCCAACATGTTGTCAAGGGCTGCTGTCAAAGAACCAGTGTCTTTTTTAGCTGGCACTGCAGGGCGATTGTGGTGATCGTGATCGTCACCAGCTGCCAACAATTCAGGGTAAACGAGGGTCCAGTCTGGATCTTCGTGTGGCGGTTCAAACGCCGAGAAAATAAAGATCAACGCTTCGGTCAATAGACCAACTACGAGTAGCGCTGATGCGAAAGGCCAGTGCTGGATTTTAAAGAGCGCTCCGATAATTACGATCGCAGCTCCCAAACCATAAACTTTGGCCATAAACAGTTTCCACTTCTTACTTCCAGGTTTCATTTCTCTTGCTTTAAGGGTTTAAACGATGATTACTAGGTAGGTATCAAAAAAAACAGAACAGAAAACGTTGAATTAGTTAAAGTCCTCCGGTGCTACGTTCTTACCACGTCCGAGGTATGACATTACACAACGGAAACCGATGTAGGACTTTGCAGTGTCTTGGTATTCATACGAACGAGTTCCAGTTTGTATGAAATAGCCAATATCTTTCCAGGAGCCTCCACGGATGACTTTGCGCTTCAAACTTGGCGCGTCAACTGCTTTCGCGTGATATTGGTACTCCGAACTCATGTCGTGTGTGAAATCATATACGGTTTCATCGTAAGCAGTGTTGGTCCACTCTGCCACGTTGCCAGCCATCTGGTACAATCCGTAGTCATTGGCCGAATATGATTCGATAGGTACAGTATAACAACCAGCATCCTCCACATAGTCGCCGCGCATTGGCTTAAAGTTAGCCAACGGACAACCTTGGATGTTACGTGTATAAGGACCTCCCCATGGATATGGAGCCAATTCCAGACCACCACGGGCAGCATATTCCCACTCAGCTTCAGAAGGCATACGGAAACGCTGAACAAAGCTTTCACCGTTCTTATGCTTCCAATCATTCAAAATTTGAGTTCTCCATGCGTTGAACGCCTTTGCTTGACCCCAAGTAACACCTACAACAGGATAGTCATCATAGGCCGGGTGCCAGAAATAGGTTTCTGTCAACGGCTCGTTGAATCCGTAGGTGAAATCATGTACCCAAACCAAGGTGTCAGGATATACCGGAATTACTTCTTCAATGATGAATTGCGAACGGTCGCTGTGACCCTTTACAGAGTGCAACTGGTTCAATGAGTTCATTTCACCAAGCTCTTCGTCCTTACCATCCTTACGAGCGGCACTTTCGAAGTCGATCCACCAATAACGGTATTTCAACTTGCGTGTGTCAAGCTGTGTAAGGTTGTAAAAACGGTCGTTTCCTTGCAAAAAGAATTCATCGTACAATAGGTCGAAGATGTCCTCGTCTTCCCAGTCGATTTCCGTTTCCCAGTTGAGCACATAGCCCTTGTCGATGAAACGATCTAATTCTTTTCCAGTTTCTGGACTTTCAGCAAAGAAATAATCCTCCTGGTCATTCTGCGCCAATGCGTCGAGCATCAACGAGTCGCGCACGTAATACACGAACTGACGGTACTCGTTGTTCGAAATCTCGTGGATGTCGATGTAGAATGCCGGAATGGTTACCGTCTTCGACTTGTTGTTTATCGCGTAAGGTACGTCCTGATCACTTGGACCCATCGTAAATGAGCCGTAGTGAATGTAGTTCATACCGTAGGGGTTCACTTGAACCCACTCTTCACGTGGATAAACTCCAACCAATTCTCCGCGTGGCCCGGAATAACATCCAGCGAGCCCAACGACCAGAATGGCTAAAAGGGTTAATAAATGAAGCGACTTTTTCATGATTTCCTTGGTTTTACAACAGGTTTCTCAAGTCTGTCGTAGCGTAGCAGGTTTACAAGCGTATTTGTACGTATGTATAACTTCTTTTGTTTCAAATTATTTTACCAACCTACTCGTGGGTTGTCCGGACGAGTCGG
This sequence comes from Bacteroidota bacterium, assembly GCA_046047375.1. Taxonomy (GTDB): domain Bacteria; phylum Bacteroidota; class Bacteroidia; order Flavobacteriales_D; family Sanyastnellaceae; genus RI-182. The sequence goes on along the minus strand of JBJOIB010000233.1, from coordinate 1,336 downwards.
TGGCGTGCTAACAAATTTGAAGCAGTAGGATACAAATATCTCATGTGATCCCGAACTGTAGTTCTTGATCTCAGAGGTAGTAGCATCATAACTGTATCCTATGCGGAAACATTGTGTCTTCGATTCAGTTTTTGAACTGGTCGACATGCATTTTTCTAGTCCAATCATTGGCGCAACAGCATCTCCAGGGCGATAAGACACTCCAAAGTACAACATGTTTTGCCACAATACATTTGCGTTTACATCCAAGGCAGATTTATTGAAATCTGATTTGGCCAACAAGTTGGTACGCAAAATGAAGTCACTGTTGATGTCGAAATTGTATCCTCCCATCAAGTAATAGTGACGAGCAACTTTAATCGACAATTCACTCAAGTCAGATTGAGTTAAGTGGGTAGTAGATAGACCGAAATAGTATTTCTCAGGCTTGAAATAATAAACACCCAACGTCAAGTCGAAACCATTGTCTGATTTCGATTGATTGTTGATCGCACGGTCATCCGGAATAGATTCAATACCGTCTGGTGGAAGCCAATCTTGTCCGAGTTTCTTACCAAAGAACCCTAGACCTAACCCTAAACTCAATGTACCTCCACCTGCATTTAGATGATAACCACCCATCGCACGGAAGATATTATTGGTTTCCTGACCCAATTTATCGTTGTAAAAAGTCAATCCAATACCCCCAAAATTGTTAATCCGACCACTGTAATTAAACAATGCCGTCTTCGGTTGGTTATCAAATCCGGTCCACTGCGTGCGATAAAACATCGAAATACAGTTAGCATCGGTCAAACCTACCGCTGCCGGATTGAAGGATTGTTTGTCGTTAAACCACTGCGTGTATTGCGGGTCTTGCTGAGCCTTAACGGCTGATACAGACAGTGTTACAGCGACTGCTAATAGGATGCGTCTCATTCCAATTTCCAGGTTAAAGTATCTACTTCTCAGCTTTCCCTGTCTCCAAGGAAAGGGCTAATATAGCTAAATTTTGGTTCATACAAATTTGATCAACTTTTCGTTGTTGATTCTTTTTTCTAAACTTTTGTACTCCTTTCCTTCGCTAACAAAGCTTTTGAAAGGTTTTCCACCACCTGTCAGGCATCTCTTCATTGGTGGCTTGCTGGTAGTCCTCATAGGTGCATGGCACTAAGTGATGACGCTCATAACGGGTCTGACCACCACTAACATAAGGAACATCCATCCACCAACGATCGGTCAGCGGACTTTTATAGAATACCAATTCGTGTTCTGACATGGGTACTATGTACCGGGTATAGGTTTCCTTGCTCGCTATAGGATAGTCTCCTTTGCGTAAAGTAACGCCCTCAATGAA
>JBJOIB010000232.1:0-2683 GCA_046047375.1 Bacteroidota bacterium | reverse complement strand
CACCGCTCGAAAACAGGAGTGCATTCAATGGAACCTTAGCCGAACTTGAAACACGTTCACAGCGCAGCGCAGATGATATGCTTTACACGTGGTGGAACGGCGGCATCGGCATACTAACCATGGCGCCAAATCAAGAATACCTGATAATGGGCTGCGCCGACGCCTTGCTCGCTGCTACCGCTTTGTCTCGGCTACCGGAAGCCACCACTACTCCTTCCGGACAAGGTTTGATGGTCAGTTGGAGCTCAGACTCATTGCTGATTCACTTGTTTTCTCCATTTACTGACACTCGACATACTGCTGCGGTGATTCTCGACAACATCGTAGTGTTTGCAGAGAATACAACCCACCTAAACCTGTTTCTCTCCAGTCAAGGAATAGACAGCGGACATCCGCTATATCTCGCCATGCATCGCGGTGATGCGCACATCGCTTACCAAAAAAGCCCGAAGAGCTCTATTGAATACCCTGCATCTTTGTGGTTTGAAAATGAAATAGTTCTCGGACATGGAAGTATACAAAACGAACTGTTTTTTGCCTCCTACACTGCCAGCAATGTTTCAGCAAACAAGGCTTCCGATACTGCTGAAAATTGGCAATTCGCGCTCACAGAGGCAGCCTTGGCTGGACCTTTTGCAATTCCCGATCACAAAACAGGGGGGTATTATCTTTTAGTGCAAGATGCTTCCTATGCCCTTATTGCGGTGAACAAAGCAGGTGAATCCATGTGGAAGGTTCCGCTGAAAAGCCCAATTTCAGGACAACCCCAGGCGGTTGACCTTTACAGAAATGGGAAGTACCAGGTTGCTTTTGCCACAAAAGAGGGTATTCATTGCATTGACCTCAACGGAAACTACGTAAAAGGTTATCCGGTTACCGGAAATGCGTTGACCACATCGGAACTTTTGGTTGCTGATTACGACAACAACCGTCAATACAGGCTCATTGCCGGACAAGAAGGGGGGCAGCTTGTCAATGTGCGCAATGAAGGTGAGAAAACCCCGGGCTGGATCGCTTCGAATCAGAAGTCAGCCATCCACCATCTAGACCATATAAGATCAGGAAACAAAGACTACTTGTTTGTTTCGGATGCTGAGGGAAAGATTGTTCTTCTAGCCCGTGATGGGTCAACCCGGTTTGAAACGAAATCGCGGATGCTTTCTCCTGCCACGAATCTGAATTTCAGAATGACAGGAGACATCACCTCTTCGAGTGTGATCGCGCTTGACACTGCTGGTCAGGTCGTGGAAAGTGTTTTCGGTAAAGCCGGTTCTCTCATCAACGAGTCTATACCACCAGGGGCCATCGCATTGAAAATAGCTGACCTAGACAACGACAGACTGCAGGAGTTCATCACAGTGCGCAGCGGACTTTTGGAGGTGTACAGAGCAGATGGTTCGCTATTCTTCAACACCCCGCTTCCAGAAGGCAATCAAGAGGCCGGTATTGAGTTGTTCAACGTGGGAAATACCCTGTGGATTGCGGTATGCTTGTTCAACAGTGATCAGACCTATTTTGTAGATGTGCATGGCACTATCAAGTCAGGATTTCCAATCAAGGGAGGGCGGGGTTGTACTTTACGCGATCTAGACAAGAACGGCATTCTTGACCTCATTGTATTGAGCAGCAACGGGGTGTTGACTTCTTATCCCTTTAACTAATCCTACTCCAATCAGGACGTTTGCGGGCTACTTCGTTGAATGAATTCCGCACCACCTGATTTTCAGGCTTTTCCAACCGTGGGTCGTCTTCCAAAAGTCGAGTAGCCAACGCTCGTGCTTCAGCCAACAAATGTTTGTCTTTTATCAAATCAGCCACTGCCAAGTTCATGATTCCGCTTTGCTGTGTCCCCATCAAATCACCCGGACCTCTTAGTTCCAAATCAACTTCAGAAAGAACAAATCCATCGTTCGATCTACACATAGTCTCCATTCGCTTGGAGGCGTCTTTACTGATTTTGTCAGCCGTCATTAAGATGCAATAGCTTTGCTCTGCACCGCGTCCCACACGTCCGCGCAATTGGTGCAACTGAGACAAACCAAACCGTTCAGCGCTTTCAATCACCATCACACTGGCATTTGGCACATTCACTCCCACTTCAATAACCGTGGTAGCCACAAGGATTTGGGTTTCTCCCTTGCTAAACCGCTTCATTTCGTGGTCTTTATCTTCCGGTTTCATTCGACCATGTACAATGCTCAATTTATAGTGAGGCAGAGGGAATCGGCGCGATAAGCTCTCGTATCCATCCATTAAATCTTTGAAGTCCATCGCCTGGCTTTCTTCAATCAGCGGATAAACAACATACACCTGCCTTCCTTTAGCAATCTCCTGCTCCATGAATGCAAACACCTTCAATCTCGACTCATCCGTTCGATGTACCGTGGTTATGGGTTTTCTACCCGGTGGAAGTTCGTCTATCACAGAAAGATCCAAATCCCCATACATGGTCATAGCCAAGGTTCGGGGAATAGGTGTAGCTGTCATAACCAGAATGTGGGGAGGAGTGCTGGCCTTATTCCACATACTCGCCCGTTGTGCCACGCCAAACCGATGCTGTTCGTCTACAATCGCCAGTCCCAGGTTCTTGAAAACTACTGTTGGCTCGATGAGGGCATGGGTTCCAATCAGAATGTTGAGTTCACCTGACTGAAGCTTTTCATGAATCACTCGACGTTCAGCC
>JBJOIB010000231.1:0-4707 GCA_046047375.1 Bacteroidota bacterium | reverse complement strand
AACTAAGTTTTCTTCAACAGAACCATCAATCTCAATTCCGTGCGCTGCTAGGAGAGGTGCAGGCCTGGGCACTGTCGAGATTTCCAATACATCTGTCAATGGAATGGGGTAGAAGATGCTTTCAATATCGTGAAATCCATCTGCCCGCTTTCGCAGTACGCGAAGTCCGATGTTGATTTTGGCATTCGGAAATGTTATCATGGCTAATCCAAATATCCGAAACGCTTCAACTTACTTTCATCGTTCCTCCAATTCTGATCCACCTTTACGAAAATCTCTAAGAACACTTTTTTATCGATGAAGCTCTCAATGTCTCTCCGTGCCTCTGTTCCAACACGTTTTAGCATCTTCCCCTGATGTCCGATAAGAATGCCTTTTTGTGAATCACGTGCCACAATAATCTCAGCGCGAATTCTAACAATTGCTGGCTCCTCTTTGTATTCACTTACGATCACTTCGCACGAGTATGGTATCTCTTGTTTGTAATGCAGAAGAATCTTTTCACGAATCATTTCCGATACAAAAAAGCGCATGGGCTTATCCGTGAGCTCATCTTTTGGAAAATACGCTGGTGATTCTGGAAGGGCATCGACGATGTATTGGAGGATATTTTCCGTGTTGAATTTATGCAAGGCTGATATGGCGCCAACTACAGCGCGGGGAATCTTGTTTTTCCAATAGTCTATGCGCTTTTCAATGGTCTCAGCATCCGCTAAATCCACTTTGTTGATCAGAATGAAAAGCGGAACCTCCATTTTAGCTATCTTCTCAAGAGTGGCTGGATGGTTCAAATCGTCTTCAGAGGTGTCTGTTACCAAAATTAGCACATCGGCATCTTGCAAAGCCGATTGAACAAAGCGCATCATCCCTTCTTGCAGTTTATACTGTGGGTCAAGAACCCCGGGTGTGTCAGAATAAACGATCTGAAAGTTCTCGTCGTTCACGATACCCATGATCCGATGACGCGTTGTTTGCGCTTTCGAAGTGATAATACTCAACTGCTCACCAACTAAGGTGTTCATTAAGGTAGACTTTCCGACATTCGGACTGCCTACGATGTTTACGAATCCGGCTTTGTGTGGCAAAATATAAGTTCTTGGGAATTCTTTGCAAAGAAAAGAATTATATCTATATTTGCAGTCCCTTAAAGAAGGGGTTATTGAAAAGACTTACAACATGCCTCAGGCATTAATCGCATACATTGCGGGGTGGAGCAGTTGGTAGCTCGTCGGGCTCATAACCCGAAGGCCACAGGTTCGAGTCCTGTCCCCGCTACTAAAAAGCCGCTGATTTCAGCGGCTTTTCTTTTTCCACATCTTTTTCCCACCTTTGAAATTCGAAATGTGGAGTAAAAAAGCCATCATATCAATATTCTTCCTTTCCCTTCTCGCCCCCGGCGCCGTTTTCTATTTGGCCGTGCGCATTGAACGGAAAATAATTCGAAAGCAAGTGAAAGCAATGCTAATCGAAGGGGTTAGCGATGAACAACTTGTTAGGTTCGATTTCTCTCATGAAGAATGTGAAGCCCTCCATTGGAAACACGAAAAAGAATTTGAGTACAACGGAAGTATGTTCGACATCGTTCGACGTGAGGTGGTGAAGGATAGGCATATTCTGATATGCTGGCCCGACAAGGAAGAATCCCTCCTGAATCAAAAATTGCGCATGCTTACAGACTTTGGGATGGAGAAAAATAGTCCACGAAAAAAACGTCGGTATGCCGTTTTTGAGATGTTCAAGTTGTTGTTATACACGAAAGAAAATCAAGATCATCCGTATGCCTTGCTTTTGCATTTCAGGTTGCCAACCCTGGTGACCAACGAACATCAAAAATGGATCGTGGAAGTGCCAACTCCACCACCACTCAATTACAGGTAATTGTGTCGTCTTATGACAATCGTATGACCCGCCAGCCTCGATTGTTAATATTGAGGCCGCTGGTCTTTAATAACCTGTAAACCAAGTAAATATGAATAAAATCATTTACATGGGTATGCTGTTGCTCCTGAGCTTCGCTGCCCATGCTCAAACTGTTGTTATTCTCGACCAAAAAAAACAAACACCGGTTGAGAACGCAACTTTGATGTCGGAGAAGCCCAAGTTGTTCTCTGTCACAAATAAGAAAGGTGAAGCTGATGTCTCTGCTTTTCCCCTACAAACAGTAATCGTTGTGAGGTGTCTTGGGTACAAGACTCTTGTTACTTCTCGCGAAGAAATGGAGAAAGTGGGATACAGAATCACCATCGAACCATCGAACATCAACCTCGATGAGGTGGTAATTTCCGCCAAAAGATGGAAGGAATCCTCAGAAGAAGTGCCAGTAAAAATCGTCGCCATATCGGCTGATGAGATTGCGCTACAAAATCCGCAGACGGCTGCTGATCTCCTAGGATCCTCAGGTGGTGTGTTCATTCAGAAAAGCCAACAAGGTGGTGGAAGCCCCATGATTCGAGGTTTTGCTACAAACCGTTTGCTCTATTCGGTGGATGGTGTGCGTATGAATACGGCTATTTTCAGAGCTGGTAATATCCAGAATGTCATCAACTTAGATCCATTTGCAATGGAAAATGTGGAGGTGATGTTTGGTCCCGGTTCTGTTATTTACGGTAGCGACGCCATCGGTGGTGTGATGAGCTTTCAAACCCTCAATCCACAACTGTCTCTCAACGACGAACCATTGATCTCTGGAAAAGCTGTTGCGCGATACTCATCCGCGAATAGCGAAAATACCGGACATTTCGATGTTTCAGTCGGATGGAAGAAGTGGGCAATCGCTACAAGTTTTTCGGCCTGGAACTACGATCACCTTCGACAAGGTGCCAATGGTCCCGACGACTATCTGAAGCCTTATTATGTACAAAGACAAGATAGCACAGATGTCGTCATCGCTCAAGAAGACCCTTTGTTGCAAATCCCAACGGCCTATGCTCAGATCAATATGATGCAAAAGGTCCGATTTGCACCGAACGAACATTGGGATGTAGTTTATGGCTTTCATTACTCAAATACATCTGCCTACGGGCGATACGATCGGCACAACCGCGTAAGAAACGGAACTGCGCGATACGCAGAGTGGAACTACGGACCGCAATTGTGGATGATGAACAATCTATCGATTGTACACTCGAAACAAAACGGTATGTATGACCAGCTTTCAATCAAAGTAGCAATGCAAGATTTTGAAGAAAGCCGCATCGATCGCAATCTCAACAATGTTGAGAGAAATACGCAGGCTGAAAAGGTGAAAGCCTACTCGGTAAACATGGATTTGATTAAGTCGATCGGGCAGCACAACAAACTCTATTACGGAGCAGAATATGTGCTGAACGATGTTGCATCGAGCGGACAACTCACGGATATCGCAACAGGCGTTATTTCCCCTGGCCCATCGAGGTATCCGCAAAGCACCTGGAATTCAATGGCGGTCTACGTGAACGATGAAATCAAGGTGAAAGACAACCTAGTGATTCAAGCTGGTGCGCGCTACAATCAATATGGGTTAGAAGCTGACTTTACGAACAATTTGGACTATTATCCTTTTCCGTTTTCTTCAGCTGAATTCAATCAGTCGGCTATCACAGGAAGCTTAGGTGTTGTGTTCGCTCCAACAGAAAAGTTGAAAGTGTCAGCCAATGCTGGAACGGCCTTTCGTTCCCCGAATGTAGATGACCTCGGAAAGGTGTTCGATTCAGAGCCAGGAGCTGTTACAATCCCTAACCCAGACGTAAAAGCGGAATACGCAACAAGTTACGATGTCGGTATGGCGAAGATATTTGGTGATTTCATGAAAATCGATATCAACGGATTCTATACTGTTCTTAACGATGCTCTGGTGCGCAGAAATTTCACCCTGAACGGCGCAGATAGTATTCTGTACGATGGAGAACTTAGCCAAGTTCAAGCCATTCAAAATGCGGCCAAGGCAACAGTTTATGGTGTTCAAGTTGGAGTAGATGTTGAACTTGGATCCGGATTCGCGTTTTCTACAGATTGGAGCTTCCAAAAAGGCGAGGAGGAGCTTGATGATGGAACAACAAGCCCTAGCAGACATGCAGCCCCGCTCTTCGGAAACGCACGACTCTCGTATCAATCCGACAAACTAATGCTTCAATTTTACGCCATGTATCAAGATGAGAAGTCGCATGATGAACTTCCGCAAGAAGAGCAAGCTAAGACTGAAATCTATGCGGCCGATTCACAAGGACTGACGTATGCGCCGTCTTGGTACACCTTGAATGTAAAGGCGAACTACACTGTGTTGTCTCAATTGATCGTTGGGGCAGGAGTGGAGAATATCACCGACCAAAGGTACCGACCATACAGCTCAGGAGTGTCAGCTGCTGGAAGAAACTTTGTTTTGTCGCTGACTGCGAAATTTTAAGGTAACTCGCATCCAAAGAGGGCTCGCAATCGTGAGCCCTTTTTTTTCAATGTGAAGTTCTACTTGCATTTTCCTCGCGGATAAAGGGTGATTTAAATTTGAAACCTTATATTTGGAAACTGTCTTCTCAAGAGGAGAAGAATGATACGTACTTCTAATTAACAGACTTATTGTGAGACGTTTACTAACTATTACTGGGGCAATGTTGCTTGCCTGTGCTGCCATCGGGCAGTTGAATCAAATCGTTGTTGAGCCTTATACGCTAACAAACGCCAACAGCACCCAACCTGCGGGTACAACCACTTATCGTGTTTATGCCCAAATGG
>JBJOIB010000230.1:0-3975 GCA_046047375.1 Bacteroidota bacterium | reverse complement strand
CACGAAGAATATTGAGCAATTGAGGAAGTTCATCAATCTTGTACTTTCGCAAAAAGTACCCTATTCGGGTGATGCGAGAATCACGTCCTCCCACGGTTATCTGTCCATCTTTTTCAGCTTGGACCTGCATGGTTCTGAATTTCATTAATCGAAAATCTACCCCGCCTTTTCCAACGCGGGTTTGACTGAAAAAAACCGGTCCGCGGTCTTCCAACCAGATCAACAAGGCAATCGGAACGCCTACGGGAATGAGGAAAAGCATTCCCAGCAAGGAAGCAAATACGTCAAATACCCGTTTCATCCCATGATCTCCGAAGTGGCCTGCTTCACGGCGTAAACCACTTTTTGAATGTGTTCGTCAGTTAAACCAAACCATACAGGCAACGAAATCTCATTTCGGTAATAGGCATAACTGTGCGGGAAATCCTGAATGTCGAAGCCCATATTCTTGTAGAAACTCAATAGAGGAAGAGGCTGAAAGTGAACATTCGTTGAAACACCCAGTTCCAACACGCGATCTATAATGCGATCGCGCTGCTCCTCAGTTGCATTCGTTATGCGCAACATAAATAAATGAAACGAAGACGTACGATCAAGGTTTTGTAAAACTGGCAAGGTGAAACGAGCATCATCCCCGAACAGATCGAGATAAGTCGAGCAAATATGCTTTCGGTGAAGCAGCGATTCTTCGTACCTGCCCAGTTCAACAAGCCCAATGGCCGCGTGTATATCCGTAAGGTTGCATTTATAACCCGCCTCAACGATGTCGTATCGCCACCCGCCGCTCACGGTTTTCGAAAATGCATCTTTTGTTTGTCCGTGCAACGCCGAAACGCGCATCCGATCGCGAATAGCGGCATTGTCAAAAGGCGAGGGGAGATTGAAAACCAAGGCGCCACCTTCAGCAGTTGTGAGATTTTTGACCGCATGAAACGAAAAACCGCTGACATCAGCGTGCGAACCAACGGGTTTAACTTTGTAAAAACCTCCAAAGGAATGGGCAGCATCTGCAAGAAAAAGCGGACGTCCCAATTGTTCTTGAACCTCATTGCTTGGGCGGAAATGCGCGCGATGTGCCTCAAGAATGGCAGCTATGCGATCATATTGAACCGGCAAACCGCCAATATCTACAGGCATTACGGCCTTCGTTTTGACAGTCAACGCCCGTTGAAGTGCTACCGGATCCATTTCGCAGGTGCCCGGAATAACATCCACAAACACAGGCTTTGCTCCGGTATGAACTACAATATTGGCAGTGGCAGCATACGTGTAAGCAGGAAGTATAACTTCATCTCCGTCACCAATACCGAACCACCGAAGCACCAGCTCGCAGGCGTTAGTCCAACTGTTCAATGCAATTACAGCGCCTTGTCCGATATATGTTTCTAAACCAGACTCCAACGCCCGTACTTTCGGACCTGACGTAATCCAACCTGAACGCAGCACTTCTGTAACTGCCGCTATGGTCACTTCATCAACCCGAGGTGGAGAAAAAGGAATGCGATCATCTGCCATATCACAAAAGTACCGTTATATTTGAGGGTGTCGATTTGTACCTTTGAAAAAAAAATGTGATGTGGCAAGAAAGTGACAATAAGCTCGTACGCGAGTTTCGATTTAAAGATTTTGATGAGGCCTTTACCTTTATGACGCGCGTGGCATTCATTGCTGCTAAAATGAATCATCACCCCTCTTGGTCGAATGTCTATAACTACGTGCGTATTGAATTGTCTACACATGAGGCCGGAAATCGCGTTACAACCAGGGATCGTCAGTTTGCAATGGCTATCGATGAGATACTACAATAAACCGTAATGAAAGAATTTGTCGATTTGCACCCATCTGAAATAGCACGTAAAATTGAGGACCTTTTTCCCCATTTTGATCAATCGCTCTCCGAACGACTGTCAGAACTAGGGCAACTATTGCACTTCAAATCAGACGAAGTGCTGATGCGAACAGGACAGTATTTCAAGAATACCCTGCTCATTCTCGAAGGCAAGGTGAAATTGATGCGGGAAGATGAAGATGGTAACGAGTTCTTTCTGTACTACCTCGATCCTGGCAAAGCCTGCGCACTCTCCATGATTTGCGCAACAAAAAACGAAACAAGCCAGCTGAAAGCCGTTGCTGTTGAAGATGTTCTTGCCGTTGGAGTGCCCATTCAGTACATGGATCAACTCATGTTGGAACATAAGAACTGGTATTACTTCGTTCTGGAAACCTACCGAAGCCGATTCGAAGAACTGCTGATGGTAATTGATCAAGTAGCTTTTCGCTCGATGGATGAAAAACTGATGTTCTATCTCAAGCGGCAATTCGATGCCTTCAACACGAACATGATCCACACCACGCATCAAACCATCGCCTACGATCTTAATTCCTCTCGTGAGGTTATCTCTCGCTTACTCAAGAAGTTAGAGCAAAAAGGCTTTGTAGCTCTACACCGAAATTCCATTGAAAAACTGAATATTGACCAAGATCAGTTTCCTTGGTGACCAAAGGTACAGATACGGTATAATGCATACCTGAACTTTGTGAAAAAGTTTACAGTTATGTTTTTCAGAAGAAACACCGTTAACCCGGATCTCAAAAACGAGATCACCGAAAAGAATGGAATTGTGATTGACTGCCGCACCGCACCTGAGCGGGCTATGGGCATGGTACCGGGAGCTATCTCCGCAGACTGGCTTGGTGGCGAGTTGCACAGCAAGATCAAATCACTTGACCCTTCAAAACACTATTACCTATACTGCCGTTCCGGGGCCAGGAGCGGACAGGCAACGTCATTTTTAAAATCTCACGGATTCGCTAACGCTACCAATCTGGGTGGGTACGACGATATCGCACACCTGTTCTGAGACGCGTTTCCTATCCGTCCTAAATCTGTACCTTTATGAAAGTCACTCAATTGTACACGAAGTGCCTGGCCCATGGTGCCTACTTCATTAGTTCTAACGGCGAAGCTGCCGTAATTGACCCCCTCCGCGAAACCGAACCGTATGTTCAACTCGCGAAAGAAGAAGGGGTGAAGATTAAGTACATCTTCGAAACTCACTTTCACGCGGATTTTGTGAGCGGACACCTTGATCTAGCCCGTGAAACCGGCGCTCAGATCGTTTACGGCCCCACTGCAGTTCCTAATTTCGATGCCTATGTGGCTAAAGATGACGAAGCTTTTAAAGTGGGAAATCTATCAGTGGTGGTACTCCATACTCCCGGACACACCATGGAATCTTCTACCTTCCTGCTACGTGATGAAAACGGCGTAGATCAAGCAATTTTCTCTGGTGATACGCTCTTCCTTGGCGATGTTGGTCGCCCTGACCTCGCTCAGAAAGCAGCGAATATGACCCGCGAAGAATTGGCCGGTCTTCTGTTCGACTCTCTGCGCAACAAGATCATGCCACTCAACGATGATATCACGGTTTATCCCGGACACGGACAAGGTTCCGCGTGTGGAAAATCAATGTCGTCTGAAACGGTTGATACGCTCGGCAATCAAAAGGCAACCAATTACGCTTTGCGCGCGGATATGACCCGCGAAGAGTTCATTGCCGAAGTCACCGACGGATTGCTCAAGCCTCCAGGCTATTTCCCTAAAAATGCCACCATGAATAAAATGGGGTATGAAAGCATCAAAGAAGTGCAGTCACGGGGTACGCGCGCGTTCAGCGCGGATGAGTTTGAAGCGGAATCACGTAATGACAATGCTATCATCCTCGATGCCCGTCCAGCAAGCGATTTCATCAACGGTTTTATCCCAGGTGCCATTTCAATCGGAATCTCCGGTGATTTCGCTCCTTGGGTCGGAATTGTCGTTGAAGACATCAAAGCGCCTATCTACTTGGTTGTAAACGAAGATCAACTGGAAGAAGCGGTTATTCGCCTTGCCCGTGTTGGATATGACAATGTCCAAGGATACCTGAAAGGTGGCATGGATGCGTGGAAAGCCGCAGGAAAACATGTAAGCAA
>JBJOIB010000229.1:0-8263 GCA_046047375.1 Bacteroidota bacterium | reverse complement strand
TCGGATATCCTTTGGATTCGAAGAGCAACTGGCCCCAGCGATTGAAGATCTGCACCGATGAGGATGGGAAAAACTCCAATCCACCGATAACCCATTCATCGTTCGCACCATCACCATTTGGGGTGAGCATATCAGCGATGAAGAAACAGCCAACCGTAGGTTCAACTTCTACGAGATAAGATAAGGTGCAACCGATCGCATCCGTTACAACAACAGTGTACACTTCTTCTACCAATCCAACCGCAGTGGCAGTGATTTGCGCCTGTGGGTCGTTCCACTGGTATGAAATAGGCGGTGTACCACCTGTAACAGCAGCTGTTGCGGTCCCATCTCCTTCATTCCAGCATGTTACTGGTGAAGAGAACACGGTTACTTCCATGTCGGTAATGATATCTGCGAGAACTTCAAACGTAGAGTCGGCAGTACAACCGGTTTCATCGACAGCAGTGACGTTGTAAACCCCTTCAAACAAGTTGTTGATGTCAACATCTTCTACAATTTCCCAAGATAGTTCTCCTACCCCACCGATTGGAAAGATGTTCACGCTACCGTCATTCATACCCGTACACGTAACGTTATCTACGTTGAAAAGGAATGTGATAGGATCAGGCTGAATGATTTCAAACTCGACAGACTCTTGACAGCCATTCTCATCCTGAATCACCGCCGTGTATACGTTTGCACAAAGTCCGATAGGGAGCATCACTTCATCGTTCAAGAACAACACCAGTTCCCCGGTTCCACCTTCAAAATCCAATACCGCAGACCCATCGCAATCACCTCCACATGAGATGTCGTTGGTGTCTAACACCGAAATGGTCAAGTCTGCAGGCTCAATAATTTCTGCTACGGCAGAGTCGGTGCAGCCCGTTTCATCCTGAATAGTAACCGTGTAGCTGCCTGCAACCAGGTCAGTAATGGTAAACGGACATTCTTCCATAACCGGTTCGATGATTTGAACCACACCCGTTCCGCCTTCGCAAGACACTTCAATCATACCATCGGTAAGACCGAAGCATGAAATATTCGTTGGAGTTAGTTCAATGAACAACTCACCCGGTTCATCGATGATGATATTATTCTGAGTAACAGTGCAGAAACCATCCGTAACGCTAACGGTATAAACATCAGCCGACAAGCCTGTAAAGCAAGGTTCTGTAGTAAGCAGCGTAGATTCAGTTGGAGGGGAGGTTATCTGCCATTGCAACAGATCAAGTCCGCCTGAAACGTTCGACAAGCAAATTTCACCATCGTTGGCCCCGAAACATGAAAGATCAGAGGCCTCTAGTGTAAACGTAATCTCTTCAGGTTGATTGATGGTGATCAATTCGCTGTATTCACAACCATTTTGATCGACTACAGTAGCCGTAAACGTGCCAGCACAAAGTGCTTGTGCATTGAGCTCAGCTCCTCCAGCATTGGTAACAATCAATTCATAGTCTGGCACTCCACCGTCGGCGATAAACGTGATAGAGCCATTGCATTCGCCGAAACAGTCAACATCTGTTGGGGTAAAGAAAGCAACCAATTGCGGTGGTTCCTGTAGGTTGAATATTTGGGTATAGGTACACGAGTTTTCATCTACCAATTCAATGGTATAGATGCCCGTGCACAGGTTTGGTATGTTTAGCGTAAAAGGAGCTGTATCTGAGAACGGAACAAAACCAGGTACATCGGCACTCACAGAAATCAATCCTGTTCCACCAGTGATGTTCATGTTGATGACACCTGTACATTCGCCGAAACACAAGATAGGAGTGGTTGTAGAGGTGGCGGTCAACTCAGCAGGACAATAAATTGGAGCATCTTGCGTTATGGTGCACCCATTGTCGTCAACAATTTCGATGACATAATCGCCACTTCCATTGACACATGCCAAGTTTGAAAAACATTCACCGTCGTTGATAAACGATAGCACCCCGTTTGGATTCTCAATAGATATCTGATAAGGAGGGGTACCGCCTGTGATGACAGGACAATATTCAGCTAATGCATCACCGAAACACAGGTTGTCTGCGGTTTGAGTTATGACCGCTTCAAGGACTGGCGGAGCGATGAAAATGAACACTTCCGAGGTATCACGGCAACCGATTGAATCGATCATAGAAACGAAATACTGTCCTTCACCTAGACCTGTAAAAACAGGCGATTGCTGCGTTCCTACAAGAGTGGTATCAAAAGGAGTAAACGTGTAGAGCGTGTAATCTACCGGGCCATTTCCCGAAACATCAAATTCCACCTCTGCCAAATCATCCGCACACAATATTTCTTCTGTCACCGTCGGAGTGATGTCCATCGGGTTGCTCAAGCACGGATTATCAATCACCAATGGTTCCGGACAAGTGAGGTCCTGGTTTGCTTGCGATCCATTCACAAACGTCTGTACACAAATGTCTACCGTTAATTCTGTGGCACAGGTTGTAATTTGGGCAATTTGCACTTTCAAGTCCTCCCCTGCAAATCCATTTGGTTGAGGGAAAGTTGTGAAAACAGCGCCGTCATCGATGATGTTATTGCAAACAGACCCTGAGGTAACCACTGGTGTTGACGGCAAGGTAGAAGCCACTTGCACCGCACCGGGATCATTGCTACTGCTCATCCCAATGGTCCACCAGCTATCATAGGCAAGTTCGGGAAAAGGACCTATCAGCACATCGTTGATGCCACTTCCGAGATAAGCGCCGAAGGGGCTTTCATAGCAAGGACAATCTGTATAAATCGCTAAATCTTCTTCATCCGGCTGAAATATCAGCGGATTTGCCTGTGCTAGTCCATACAGTGCTGACAAGAAGTCGTCTTCGTTGGTGAAACACACATACACTCCGTACGTAATGTATCCTGTGAGATCTGTGCTACCTACAACACCGTAATGCACATGCTCTACCTGTACAACAATACCGGTGGGTTGGGCAATGGATAGCTGCATTAAAAATGCAGAGAATAGCGTTAGTAAAAGTTTCTTCATGGTTGAATCACATTGTCGAATAGACCCCGAGAGAGGACGCGAATTTATGCAACCTATTCAAAATATAGTCGCATAAATATTCTCAGTGGTTGTACGACTTCTCAAAAATTCTCCGCAAGTTAGCGAAATTCGAAATAAAAAATGAAGACAGAGGGAGTAGAAAGTGTGGAAATTCTTTGGGAAGATGAGGATTTCATGGCGGTTTTAAAGCCGGCGAATCTGATCGTTCACCGTAGCAATTTCAATTTTGGTGAGAAAGACAGTCTTCGTGATCGTTTGCTTGATGAGGGAAAGGGGCCTGTGCATCCGGCGCACCGCCTCGACAAACCAACATCAGGAATCGTATTGTTCGCCCGTCATTCCCAAGGAGCGCGGCATTTGCACCAGCAGTTTGTTTCACATTCCATCGCGAAAAAATACCTTGCTTTGGTGAGGGGATTTACCCCTGACTCCGGGCTGATTGACAAGCCTCTTCCCGGATCCGATGGTGGAATTCCACAACCAGCCTTGACACGTTACAAAAAAATCGCTCAAACAGAGCTTGAAATCCCTGTCGGGAGATATCCGACTTCGCGTTATTCCCTTCTCGAGTTACACCCTGAGACTGGAAGGTATCATCAACTGCGCTTACACATGTCGCACTTGCGTCACCCAATTATTGGAGATACGCGCCATGGCGATATACATCACAACCGCACCTTTCGAGAAGTACATTTGCAGCCGGGACTTTGGCTCCATGCTACACAACTGATTTTTAAGAATTTATCCGATAAAACCATCATCATCCAACACCCTCCTACTCACTGGAAATCGGGCTTAGCGCAACTCGGATTCGATCTGCCTTGGTGATGCCTGGTTGCATCCAAAGGGAGTCGATCAAGCAGAATTTTTGATTTTTCGTAAAAAAAAGTTAAATTTACCTGTTTGTACAATGCACTAGCTCTGCTGATCTGTTCAGCGATTTAACCTTATACCATTAACCAAAATGCAAAGAAATCTTACGATCAAGATGGTTGTTGCTCTCATATTGTTGCTGAACGCAGCAGCTGTTTGGGGGCAAAACCAAATTACGTTAACCCTTCAAACGGATTGTTGGGGAGGAGAAAGTAGTTGGTCTATCACCAACGATCAGGGAGGCACCATTGCCAGCATCAGCCCGAATACCCTCGGAAATCAGCAAGTTTACACCTATAACTACGATCTTCCTGATGGGTGTTATACTTTCACCATGAACGACACTTATGGTGATGGATTGAATGGTACGCAGTTCAACTGTGCTATCGATGGAAACTATACCATCACAACGGCTGGAGGAACCGTTTTGGTGCAGATGACTGTTGCAGACTTCGACTATCAATCGGTTCACCCATTCACTTTGGGGAGCACTGCTGGTTGTACCGATCCTAATGCGACGAATTACAGCAGTTGTGCCACCACAGACGACGGTAGCTGCACCTACCCTGCATTGCAGGCCGGCTTCAGCTTCGATGTGAGCAATGCTTGTGGAGTTGCCAGCATTCCCTTTACCAATTCCAGCACTGGAAATATCGCGACCTACAACTGGTCTTTCCCGGGTGGATCTCCTGCAACTTCTAACGATATAAACCCAATTGTTAACTACTCTAACGAGGGAACATACCAAGCAACACTCGAGGTTGTAGGTCCACAAGGGCAAACAAGCACTCTGACCCAAGATGTAGTTATCAACGGTGGAGATTTGCTTGAAATCGTTATCGTACCCGATAACTATCCGCAAGAGATTTCCTGGAACCTAGTAGACATCAACGGTGTGCAGATTGGCTCCGGGACATCCGCAGGCGGAACTTTTTGCATTGCAGACAATTGCCACACCTTTACCATCAACGACAGTTACGGAGATGGAATTTGTTGTGGTTACGGAAATGGTTCTTACACCATCTATTTGAACGGTGTTGAAATTGCCACAGGCGGCAACTACGGTAATGGAGAATCGGTTAGCATTAACTGTCCTCCGGGAATCGATTGTAACAACGGTATCATTGTAGATCTTGGTGAGCACACGGCTCCTTTCTCGAACGCCTGGTACATTTTCACCCCATCTCAAAATGGTCAATACCGAATAACTACCTGTGAGCGTGCAACTTGCGACACCAAGATTTGGGTGTATGACTATTGTAACATGAATAATTTTGATGATACGAACGAGGCTACACTCACATACAACGATGATTTGTGCGGCGTTCAAGCTGAGGTCACTCCGTTCTTGGAAGGTGGTGAAAGCTATTACATTCGAATTGGAGATGTAGGCGGAGTTTGTGGTACAGGAACCCTTGATTTTGCCATTGAATACATGGGAGCGATTCCGGGCTGTATGGATCCAACCGCTTGCAACTACTTACCGATAGCAGGAACCCCTGCTACGTGTTACTACCAGGGTGATCCTGAATGTCCAACCTTCGGTCCTGACCTTTATGTATTGGGCGATGTATTCTATTCGAGCATGTACGCTACTACCCTCACGAACAACGACGCTTGTTATGTGAATGAGGGCTGTATGCAAGGATTTGGATCACGTCAAATCATCCGTTTCTCTACCCATATCAAAAACATTGGTACTGAGGATTACTTCATTGGTGCTCCTAGCGCCCAACCGGATCAGTTTGAGTGGGACGTTTGTCACAACCACTGGCACTACGAAGGTTACGCAGAATATGTGCTTTTCGATGAAAATGGATTTGAAATGCCACAGATAGGTTTCAAAAACGGATTCTGTGTACTCGACCTTGAGTGTTCCGATGGTGGAACAGCGAAATACACCTGCGGAAATATGGGTATTACGGCTGGTTGCGGTGACATCTATTCTTCTGGCTTGTCTTGTCAGTGGGTAGACGTGACCGATGTACCTGCAGGCACCTACACCTTGGTAATCCGCACCAACTGGGACTTTTCACCGGATGCAAATGGTTCGTATGAATTGTCTTATGCGAATAACTGGGCTGCTGTGTGTATCAGCTTTGATCGCGATGCAAATGGAAACATCATCAATTTCACAAAAACACTCGATTGCCCTATTGCCTACGACTGTCTTGGAGTTCCTTTTGGAAACAGCCAACCTGATTGCGCTGGAAACTGTCCGGGCGTTACCGTAAAAGGTGACTTGAACGGCAGCGGAGAACTTGAGCCAACCGATGCATCACAGTATGTTCAAGATATTCTTGGAAATGACGCTGTTGTGAGCAATTGTACCGACATGGACAGCGACGGTGTTATCTCAGTTACGGATGCTGCCTTGATCGCAGGATGTTCGTTTTACGGACCTGACTATGTGGAGCCAGACGGCGTTCACGACCACTGCGTTTGGGATGTCGAATACATCGACCCTAACCACATGGTAACGTTGAGCATTGGAAGTGTAAATACAACCGAAGGATACGTAGACGTTTACGTTTTGAATCCTGACAATGAGATCGTTGGATATGAATTCCGCGTATCTGGTATCAACATTTTGAGTTTAGAAAACCTTGTGGATCCAGCGGTGTATGATATCAACCCGCAATCTGCCTTGGGTGGTTCAAAAATCATTGGCTTGTCTTACGACGGCAGCATGATCCCTAAGAACCTTACTCCTGCTCCAATGGTGCGTATTTACTATTCGAGCATTACGAGCACCATGGTTTGTATCAGTGAGATCATCGATATTGTGAATTTCAACTATCACAATACCTTAACGACCATCGGAGCATGTCAAACCATTGCCGGACTTCAGTTTGCGGATTTCTCGGCAGACAACACCACCATCTGTGCCGGAGAGTCTGTTCAGTTTACCGACTTGAGCACCAACAACACCAACTCATGGATGTGGAATTTCCAGGGAGGTACACCGGCATCAGCAACCGATCAGAACCCGATCATAACTTACTACACCCCTGGGGTATATACAGTAACGCTGACAGCCAGCAATGGTACCGAGAATGATGCTGAGACTAAAAGCGGTTACATCACGGTATTGGCGAATTCCACCTGGTATGCCGATATGGATGGTGATGGTTATGGAGATCCAAATAACACCATGGACTTCTGCTCTCAACCAAGCGGCTACGTTTCGGATGCGACGGATTGTGATGACTCGCGAAACGATGTTTATCCAGGAGCTATAGGCACGGGAGAGAATATCGACAACGATTGCAATGGCTCAATAGAAGGATCTGAGATATCAGGTTGTCCAGGCGATTTCAACAACGACGGGGTGCGGGACATTGCAGACTTGTTGCAACTATTGCAGAACCTTGGTTGCACGCAGAACTGCGACCCTACCGTTGACCTAAACAGCGACGGTCAGGTTTCGCCATCTGACATGCTCGATTTCTTATCGTTCTTCGGATTGCTCTGCAATTGATTCCAGTAGATATGAATACAAAAAGAGGCTCCGTTTGGAGCCTCTTTTATTTTCAATTCGTTTTGGTCAGAACTCTTGCTTAAAGAGATGGCTATTCCATTGATGAGCAGAAACATTCTTGAAAAAGGCAAAGCCAACGTAAGTCAGTATAGCTGAAATACAGATGAACGACCATCCGAAGAATGCCAACCGGGCAAAAAACTCACCTTGATTCACATTTCGCATGAGCCAATCTGCTGGAAGCAGGAAAGCTAAAATCACGGAAATACTCGCAACAGATAAACCCAATGTGGTAAAGTTTCTGAAAGGGAATACAAGAGCCTTGCGGTACCATGCTAAATCGGCACCCCATGTGGCAATGAGGTAATAGTAATTCTGTGAAATGGGCATGAACAAAAGTGGATCCTGATCACAATCCTCCAGGGCAAACATATCGGAAGGTGCTACAACGAAAAACTCTTTGATTTCAGTGCCTATCTTTTTTTCCAGACCTTTTATCTCCGCGATAGCGGATGCCGGAAACTTACCTTTGAAATAGGTTGATTGAAGGAAACGCAACCGATATTGAATGCAGAGCTGTTTAATTTCATCGACATGATAAACCATTTCAGGGCGTAACCTAGAAACGTCGAAATCGCCGGTTTCTCCTTTTGATGCAAGGTTAAGAGCGATACGTTTTTCGGAACAATATTCATCATGCAAAAGGTGAAACACCTCTTCGAGAATGGCTTGCTGCTCTAATTCTGTCTTATTCTTTCGAAGGATAGACAGTTCATTCTTGAGATTTACGTTTTTCATTTCCGCTGAATTACATTCATTAAAACACGTTCGTTGCAACAATGTTGACCAAAAAGTACGAAAAATACCGTGTAGAAAATGTTAAATAACCGTGCGATAGCGCTCGACTAGAGGTGATAGAATTC
>JBJOIB010000228.1:0-3093 GCA_046047375.1 Bacteroidota bacterium | reverse complement strand
ATTATTCCATAACGACTCAACAAAACCAGATGTCACCAAACCTACCGCAGCAACAACGAAAAACATGGAGCCCAAGGTTAAGAGGAGATAGATATACAACGAACTTCGACCAATTTTTTTGTCATAACCCTCTATGATGCTCTCTCCTGTTGAATTCGCGTAACGTGAACCAAATTCAAAAAATGGAAATTTTAAGATGTTCGCCAATACAACAACCCACAATAATCCAAAACCATATTCGGCCCCGGCGCGTGTGGATTGAACTAAGTGCGAAACTCCAATTGCTGTGCTCGCAAATAGAACTCCCGGACCTAAAACATGTAAGAACTTCCTATATTTGCTCATGTCTGTGCGCGAACTTACTGACTAATATGAAGAAAAAATCACCTTCTATCCAAGATTGGTTCGATGCCTATGGAGAAAGCCACGTCAATCCTGTAAATAAACTCATTCATTGGATTTGTGTTCCGGTTATCTTCCTGTGCATTGTTGGTCTCCTCTCCCTGATTCCAATCCCTACACCAATGGCTGGACCAACGAATCTTATCCATTTTGGTTCGCTCGGCCTTCTCCTAGCCATCGTTTTCTACGCTCGATTGAGCTGGCAAATTGCATTGGCGATGACTTTGTGTTCATTGATTGCATTACTCGTCATTAGAACTATCAACCAAGCTTTTCAAAACGATGCATGGCTTGTTTATGTAATCGCCTTTCTTTTAGCTTGGATTGGACAATTCATTGGACATGCCATCGAAGGGAAAAAACCTTCATTCCTCGATGATCTCAAATTTCTACTTATCGGACCAGCTTGGCTCTTGGGATTTGTGTTTCGAAAACTTAATCTGAAGTACTGAAGCCTTACCAAAATTAATCGCTTTAATTGAGTCTAAGTTTTTTTAAAGTTTGAATGGAACGATAGTTGTTCCGCTTCACCCATACAACGAATCATAATGCACCGCTTTGCCATCATACTACTTACTTTCATCGTGGCCTGCAGTCCAACCCGCAGAATCATGCAAGACGCAGCTACGTACGAGAATTCAGGTATGTACGATGAAGCCTATCAAAAATACCTGCAAGCTTACAAGGATCATCAGTCAACAGACGCACATATTGCTCTCAAAGACCTTGCACAGCGCATGTCAAACCGAAAATTCTCTGAAGCACAAATGCTCGCTGGAATGAGTAAGTTCGAATCTGCGTTGAACGCGCTCGATCTTGCAGAGGATTTCCTTCTCGAAAATCAGTGGCTTGGAATCCACCAGAATGGAAATGCTGACGCTCTTAGGATTGAATGTAAAAATGGTCTGGCTGCAGAATATTACGCTCTAGCTCAGGAAGCGATGCAAAATGAACAATATGAGGATGTCAAAATGTATCTATCAAAAGTGTTTCGTAATAACCCGAAACACCAAGATGCACGATATCTAGAGAAAGTTCTCAGCTTTATGCCAGCTTATAAAAAGGGACTCAAGGCTATGGAGCTTGGTTTGTATCGTGAAGCTTTTTTCTTTTTCGATGATGTGGCCTCTAAAGACGCCGACTTCGGAAATGTCCTCTCACTTCGGGATGAGTGCCGCAATAAAATGTTGTTCACCTTGTCTTATGTCGTGGTTCACAACAATGAAGCACCGAATTCTATGGAACTCGCTATCGCTACAAGCGCAAAACAGCAAATTCTTGAACTTAAAAACCCCTTTGTGAAGTTGGTCGAAAGAGACCAAATTGATGTTCTCCTCGGTCAGCAACAAAGCCTCATGTTACCCATTTTTGATCAAAACCATATCATTGATGCCGGAAAACTGCTAGGGGCTGAATACCTTATAGTAGGAGAACTTATCGCCTATGAGAATTCTTCTCCGAACCTAACCACTATAAATAAGACTGGTATCCTTGGAAAAACAAGACTGGGTAGAAGAGTTCAGTACAAAGAATTTATAGGAGAGGCAGAATTTACGATGATATACAGATACCACCTTGTCAATGCTGAGACGGGCGAAATTCTGGCCGCGGAAAGCATTCCTTTCTCGCTGTCACAGAAAGTTCATTATGCTGTTTATCAAGGTGATTCCTCCCAATTGTATCCAGCGGAGCCTGCGTCAACAGGCGCGGTGATAAATGATTTATTCTATCCTTCAGAAGAGGGTAAGGCAAAGTTAGATCAACTGCTTCAAGCGCCCAGAAATGTCAAACCTGAGGCTGAAATACTCGCTGATTGCTTTGATCAAATCAGTAAAAAAATCGCTGCAAAGGTCAATGAATTTGCACTTTCCCGCTGACTTTCAACTGGTCTATGATTGAAATCACCTGGGGTAATACCATATCCTCGTTGTTGTTCGAAATGGTGAAATCCGAGAGTTTGGAACGCTCACCATCTCTCATTTGTTTCGCCATGCGCTCGTGTATATGTTCCTCAGTATGCCCATCACGATTTTTCACCCGCTCTATTCTAGATTCCTGACGAGCATTAACAGTAATGACAAAGTCGCAATCTTCTGCACCTTTGCTCTCAAATAGTATTGCGGTTTCTTTGATGATTATGCTTCCGACTGAGGCTCGGGCAACGAAGGTTGAAAATCGCCGCTTAACCGCGGGATGTATAATGCCATTCAAAGCAGTTAGCTTTTGGTCATCTTGAAAAACCTGTGAACTTATGTAGGCAAAATCAGGACTCTCCATTTGGTAAGATTGGGGTCCAAGTAAGCATAGGACAGATTCCTTTACACCCTCGTCGTTGTAAACTTTCTTGGCCTCTTGGTCAGATATGTATAGGTCGCATCCCAATGCATGAAAGACACGACCTACTAGGGTTTTACCACTTCCAATTCCACCCGTTAATCCAATGACCAATGGCCTCCCGAGTGCGCTTGTTATTCGCATTTGTCCAAATAAAGTTGACGGGAAATGTATAAAACTTCTTGCCCTTTTTCTCTCTTTTCTAACGTTCTTTGCAAAAAAAATATCATGAATCATTTAATTGCACCCTCTCTTTTGGCAGCTGATTTTGCGAATCTCCAGCGCGATATCGAAATGATCAATACAAGCTCGGCTGATTGGTTTCACATCGATGTGATGGATGGTGTTTTTGTACCC
>JBJOIB010000227.1:0-7157 GCA_046047375.1 Bacteroidota bacterium | reverse complement strand
TTGTGTTTTTGCTTTTTGCATCCGCCCTGGCGGCTCAAACACAAAATCAACCTCAACAAAACAGAGTGGTAAGGAATCAACGTGCCCCCTCACTTAGTTTTGGCGTTGTTGTAGCCGAACCACAAGGACAATTCGATGAGAGTTTTACAGGTACCCCTGTTGGATTAGGAGGGCAGTTCCTGACAAATCTGAGAAGAAGCCCCTTTGAGCTAGGTGTCGGCTTTCATTGGCTTAGTCAAGGACAGCAATCAAAAGACATATACATCTTTCAAGGCGTTGATGCCTTGGGCGACGAAGTGTATGATAAAGGGACCATGTCTGTGAGAAACAATATATATGCTTACAACACCATGATGCGCTTCAAGCCTTTCGCCGGACGAGTACAACCCTATGGGGAGTTGATTGGCGGAATACAGAACTTCTCAACGAGTACCATCATTAAAGGCGATGGCAGCAGTAGTGAAGAAGTACGCGATCGTGCATTTCGCGATTTCACTCTGACCTATGGCTGGGCTGCCGGTTTAAAAGTGCACGTATTGCCCAACCTCACCGTGGAAGGTCGCTTCTCTAATATGCGTGGAGGCAACATCGAGTTCATCGATCCTACCAGCATTGAAATCAATGACACAGGTGATTTAAACTATACGCGCATTACCAGCAACACTGATATGTGGTTGTTTCAGGCGGGAATAGGCTTCGAATTCTGACAAAGGTTGTAAGATTCGTCTGAAGGGGTTGTAAGTATAAGCTGTTAGCGCAGTTTAGCTACAACCCCTCTTTGTTGAGTGCGTAGACATGAGAGCTTTCTAATTAAGTTGACATGAATACGATTCGACTATTTTCTCTCCGCCACATTGTTCTAGGAACATGGCCTTTTCTGTTTCTAGTTTTGGCAAATAGTGCTGCCGCGCAATCCATGAATATAACCATGGAGTTTACACCTGATTGTTGGGGATCGGAAACATCCTGGTCTTTTGATGAGGATGGTGGATCCAATATAGCAAGTGCTCCACTGGGGACGTATGCAGATGCAACCCCGTCAGGTACTGGAATGCAAGTTTATACTTTCTCTGTTTCTGAAGGTAGTTGTTATACACTTACAATCAATGATACTTTTGGCGATGGCATCATGGGTACGCAATGGACCGGTTGCACCATTGATGGAAGTTTCAACTTCAAAGATGTCTCTGGGTTTACATTCGCATCTTTGGCTGATCCAGATTTCGGAACGTCAACAACCATATCTTTTTGTGCATCATTTGGATGTGCAGATCCTGCCGCCACCAATTACGACGTTAATGCTACCATTGGTGATGGGTCTTGCACCTATCCTGAACTGACAGCATCTTATTCCACCGATGTTCTTGATGAAGGTTGCGGATTCCGCGTCATGCAATTCACCAATACAACTGTCACTCCAGGAACCGTACAATGGTCATTCCCTGGAGGCTCTCCTTCTTCATCAACAGAAGAAAATCCTGTTGTAGTATTTGAAACAGGTAGTAGCTACAACATTCAATTGACAGTTCAAAACGGAGCTCAATCAAGCACTGCGCAAGAAACCATACAAGTAGGCCTCAACGACGAATCTGAGCCTTATGTACTGGTTGTTGAACCCGATTGCTGGGGTTCGGAGTTCGGCTGGAATATCCTTGATGAAAATGGAAATGTACTGTATTACGCTGAAATAGGTGACTACGGAGACATGTTACCAAGTAATAGTGTTTATACAAGAGATATTTGCTTACCGAGCGGTTGTTACACCATCGAGTTATTGGACTCCTATGGGGATGGATTCGAAGGATCAGCCTACAACAACTGCAATACAGACGGTAGATTTGAAATTCAAGACCGAGATGGAAACATTAAGTATTCATATACCGGACCAGCGGATTACGGAACTTATACGAGCGTAAGTTGGTGCAATACTTCGGAATACGTATGGACAGGAGCTTTCTCAAACTCTTGGACAAACACCGGAAACTGGATGGGAAATGCAGTACCGAATTCTTCTAGCGCGAATGTTCGAATTGCATCTACGAACTACGATCCATTGCTAACATCCACCTACAGCGTAAAAAACATTGTTGTTGATGAAAATGCAACCATTGACTTTGCCAATAGCAATGGTCGACTATACGTCTATGGTAACTTCATCAATAAAGGGAATTTCAGCGCAACGGATGGTAGAGTTGATTTTCGCGGAAATAAAACCCAAACCATCAAAGGTGAATCTGCACCCGTTTTCTATGAGTTACGGATGAGTACGAACGATACCGTTCACTTGATATCGCCTATCGATGTTCGTGGGTTTATTACACTAACCAGCGGTTATTTGAATCTGGATGGCAAACAACTGACTTTGGTCAGCGATGCAGAATATACTGGTATGATTACCAAGGTGAATACAGGTTCAGGAATCGTGGGTGAAACCATCAAAATGCAGCGCTATTTCCCGGCAGCCTCCGGTTCCTGGCGAATGGTTTGCTCGCCCGTTGTAGGTGCTACATTTCAGCAATGGAACGACGATATTCCAACTACAGGTTTTCCTGGCTCTGACTACCCAAATTATGGTGGAGCAGCAAATCCTTGGTCGAACATTCGAAAATACGTTGAAAGCGTGGCGGGCAATATGAACCTCGGATTTGAATCGATTGCATCCGTTGATGAGACCATCGATCCGAAAAAGGGCTACTTCACATATTTTGCACCCGCTCCTACTCTTCTAGATGTTGAGGGTGATTTCTCAAAAGGCACTTTGAACTTGAATGTTGGATTCACCTCTGGGGGCAATTCGGCCGATCGTGGTTGGAACCTCGTAGCCAATCCATACCCTTGTACTATCAACTGGACCCAGTCTTCTGGCTGGTCGAAGACTCGCATCTCGAACACCATTTACGCCTACGACCCTATAAACGGTCAATACTCAACCTACGTAAATGGGGTATCCGTTGGGAATCTCACCAACCTCATCGGTCCATTCCAAGCCTTTTGGGTAAAGACCACCAACAGCAATCCCTCACTGACTATCAATGAAAACGCAAAAACCTCCGTGAATGGAGTGTTTATGCGCGAAGAAGATATGAATCTCAATGCCTTGATACGCATACAACTACAAACTACGCAAGAAGATGTCTACGACGAGACCGTCCTCGGTTTTCATTCATTTGCCTCAACGGGCTATGATGAAGACCTGGAGGCCTACAAGCTCTTTTCACCAAACCCTGCCTTACCTAGCTTAGCTTTGATGCCTGATAGCTCTGAGGCCGATGCCATGAGCATTGCCATGTTGCCAATGCCTGAGGAAGATCTCGTTGTAGACTTACTTGTTAGAAAAGGAGAGTACGCTTCGTTTACGTTGAAAAACACGATGATCGACACCTTTGACAGCTCCATTTGTTTGGTGCTCGAGGATCGTGAGTTAGAAGTGTTTGTTCCATTCAACCTCAACGACGAATACGCATTCGAACAATCACCAGAATCAGAGGAAAACCGATTTGCATTGCACTTTTCAGCTCCCGTAGATGTTAGCGTTTTCAACGAAAATTGTCCGGAAGCTGAAGATGGCCGAATCGTTGTACAAGGTTATGGTGATGCTCCTTGGACCTTTGTATGGGAAAATGAAATGGGCGAGGTAATTCGAACTGCCGAAGATATGACCACCGCTGATTCGATGGAAGACTTGAGCCCAGGTTTTTACGCCGTAACTGTATCCAACAACAACACCATGTGCTCATCAATGACCAAAGTGGTTCAGGTAGAAGCAGCACCTGTATATGAGTTCAACTACGCGCAGACTGCAGCTTCTTGCTCGGGCGACCCTGATGGTTCGATTAGCTTGACACCGTCGCAAGGATACGATTGGAACGTTACGATAACAACATCCTCAAATGAGGTATTTGAACTCGAGCTGCAATCAGACACAACATTGTACGGATTGGATGGTGGCTTATACACAATAGCTGCCACATCCAGCTGCAACTACACCTATGTGTTCAACGACATTAACTTAGAAAGTCCCAACGCTGTAGATGCACAATTCTCAGTATCAAGTCCTATCGTGTTATTGTCGAATGGAGGTGTTGCATACTTTTCGAACCAATCCAACAATGCACAGTACTATGAATGGGACTTTGGTGATGGTACTACAGACGAAATGTCTGTAAACCCGCAGCATAGTTATACCGCTGCAGGAGATTATGTTGTTCGATTGGTAGCATACAATGATTATTGCGCCTCTGAGTTCGAAACCATTGTTCATGTGACGGGTAATTCAACCGAGAGTGGAGTTGCAGCGGCAATAACAGATCAGGAAACAGCTCGAAAAATTAACGCTCATATCAGCGATACAGAATTGTATTTCACACCAAAAAATATGATTGAGGAGCAGTGCAACTTCAAGGTATTCAACTTGAACGGTCAAATTGTTCTCGATCAAAAATATGAGAGTTTAGGCCTCAACGAGCACGTTGTTGACCTATCAAAACTGTCGACGGGTAAGTATACGGCTATCATTTCTACCGAAGGTGAAATACTTCTCACCTATGATTTCATTGTGAAGTGATATAGGTTCTGTAGAAGGTATAGAAAGAATCAAAGGCCGACCGATTATGGTTGGCCTTTTTGTTGGGGTCAAACTTCTGTAAGACCAAGAATCACAGGCTTTTACAAAAGACTTATCCGCAACGTTACAAATCACTACACAGCAGTAACTATGAATGCAATAAACCTAACTTTCATTCGGAATCAAAGTGGTAATTTCATCGGCTTAGCCCCCTTCATCTGAAGGCCTATTGTGAAATTATAATGCACGAAACACGCGTGAATTCTAGTATTTGTAACGTTGCGGATAAGTCGAAGTTTTATCAAACGATTCGAAGCCTCATCCACTCCTTTGTGTCATCCTTCACCTTATACCTCTCATCAATCCTGTATCCAACCACCCACACTATCTCCTCACCGCTTGTTAAAATCCATACCCGCCTCTTTTCTTCGTTGGTTAACTTTCGCTGAATGAAAAAATCACTCAACTTCTGAAATCCTGTCATCCCCAATGGAATAAACTTATCCCCCTCTCGCTTGTGCCTTATCGTTAGCGGAAACGAAATCTTTTCCAGATCAATGACCGCAGTTAGAGAATCATCTGTAAAAACTGGCTTCCCCTGCCCTGTCTCTATCACCATCGAAAGCATGTCATTGATCTCCAAATCGTCACGTCCTATTGTTATTACATGATTGTCTTGCGCTGCATGCGTCGTAATAACCAAAGCAGTTCGTTCCTTGGTAATCTTATGTGTATCTGATACAAGGTATTTTCCGTTCTGAGCGCACAGAAGACGCATTACTTCATCGATTCGATTTCCCTTAAAACCATAGTCAAAAACAACTTGTGTAAGCAGCAAGCGAGGGAACGGACAATTCATCAACGCCTCTATAGACATGTTTAAACCAGCTTCAGTTGGCTGTAAAAAGTCATTAGCAACATTGTCAATTAACTGATTAAGAAGCGGGTTAATTTCATTGAACATGGATACTTGACGTAGAATGTTTCTCGCAAAACCTGGCCTGATCTCCTCCATTAGTGGGATCAGATGATGACGTACCTTATTCCTTGTGTATTCATCTTTGTCATTGGAGGCGTCCTCTCGAAAAGGAATCTCATTGACGTGCAAATGATTGAGAAGCTCAGCTTTTGTGAAGACCAGTAAAGGTCTGATGATGGAACCGTTCTTCTCAGGAATGGAGGTAAATCCTCCCAAGCTACTTCCCCTCAAAATATGCATGAGGTCGGTTTCAACCAAAGCATCTGGATGATGCGCGGTTGCCACCACATCAATGCCATGTTCTTGTAACAATTCATGAAACCACGTATATCTCAGAAAGCGGGCGGTTTCCTGTATGCCCATGGTAAGTTCTTCCGCCATCAAGCCTGTTTCGAAGCGTTTACTGAAAAAAGGAACCTTCAAGGTTTCTGTAAACTCCCTTACAAAGGCTTCATCGCCATCTGACGCTTCCCCTCGTAACTGAAAATTTACATGTGCTACTGAAATATCATACCCCAATCTCCAAAGTAAATCGGCCAATGCAATACTGTCTGCACCACCGCTGCATGCTACCAACACCTTTGTATTGGGCAGAATGAGTTGTCGGTTTGATAAATGGTTTTTAAAGGTTTCAATCATCATTCAAGGCTTTGAGAAGCGCCTCTGCTTTCAACAAACATTCCTTATACTCCGCCTCTCCCTCTGATCCTGAAGTTATGGCACTCCCTACTTGGGCAGAAAGGTACTGTGTTTTGGAATTGTACAATAGACTCCTGATGACAACATTGAAATCAAAATTGCCATTTGGCTCTATGTAGCCTACACTCCCAGAATACAATCCACGTGCGTGATTTTCAACCAAATCGATGATTTCCATAGCACGAACCTTCGGCGCTCCAGTCATTGAACCCATCGGAAATGTGTCTCCAAGCAATTGCACCGCATCAACATCCTCCTCAAACTGAGCCGAAATTGTCGAAATCATTTGATGAACTGTCCGAAAACTGTATATACCACACAACTCGTCAACCTCAACAGTGCCTGGAATAGCCGATTTACTTAGATCATTTCTAACCAAATCGGTGATCATTATATTCTCAGATCGCTCCTTTTGATTGTTGCGTAAACTTTCTGCGATTCGTTGATCTTCTTCCGGATCGATTGAACGTTTTGCAGTTCCCTTAATGGGCTGTGAAATAACACGGTTTCCTTTGCGCTGGATGTATCGCTCCGGACTAGCACATAGCAAATAGCGATCACCTAGTTGCACAAAGGCGGAAAAAGGAGCCTCTGTTCTCGACCTCAGTCTGGCGTAAACCGATCTCGGATCAATAGCTGCCCCTTGAGCATGAAATGATATGCAATAGTTCAACTCATAGATATCACCCCGATGAATATGGTCTTGAATTTTATTGAATTGCCGAAGATATTCTTCGTGACCGGTTTGAGGGCGCATCGTGACAGCAGGATTTCCCTTATCAATAAACATCCTTTCCATCTTTTCCAATTCCGAAGGACTTATCTCTCCTTGCAAAACGGTCCACCGACCATCTAATCGCTCAGCTACAACCTTGGGTCGAATGAAAAAACAGACGGGGAATCCTATGACATCCC
>JBJOIB010000226.1:0-12386 GCA_046047375.1 Bacteroidota bacterium | reverse complement strand
CTTACAAACTGGGCTTTTGAGTGTATTTCTGTTGCTATCTTTTTCAAACCTTGTGGCCCGTGGTAAACGGCATACATGCTCGCCATCACTGCCAATAAGGCCTGTGCGGTACAAATGTTTGAAGTAGCTTTGTCTCTGCGAATATGCTGCTCGCGGGTTTGCAAGGCCATGCGCAATCCTAAATGTCCGCGGCGGTCTTTTGATACTCCGATGATGCGACCTGGCAAATGGCGCTTGAAATCTTCTGAAGAGGCAAAGAAGGCCGCGTGTGGACCACCGTACCCCATAGGAACCCCGAAGCGTTGGGAGTTACCAAGAACTACGTCAGCTCCCCATGTGCCCGGCGCTTGCAAAGAAACCAAGGCCATAAGGTCAGAAGCTACGGCTACAAAACATCCTGCTTCATGCGCACTGCGAGTCAAAGCACTGTAGTCTTTTACAGAACCATCACCGTTCGGATATTGCACCAAACAACCAAATACTTGCTCATCAAACACCATGGCATCGCCGCTCACTACCTCCACTTGAATGCCCAAGTGTTTCGCACGCATGCGCACAACAGAAAGGGTTTGAGGATATACAGTTGACTCAACAAGGAAGCGTGTTGCTTCTGAACGGCCCTTCGGACGGTTGTTGAAGAACATGATCATAGCCTCCGCAGCCGAGGTGCCCTCATCAAGCAATGATGCATTGGCAATAGGCATCCCTGTGAGGTCACATACCATGGTCTGGAAATTCAACAAGGCTTCTAATCGTCCTTGCGCAATCTCCGCCTGATAAGGCGTGTAGGCAGTATACCAACCCGGATTCTCAAGCACGTTGCGCTGAATCACAGGTGGAATTAGGGTCGGGTAATAGCCCATGCCGATGTACGACGCAGCTACCACGTTTTTACCAGCCAAGCCACGCAAATGCTCCAAATAAGCATGCTCTGTCATGGCTGGAGATAAGTTAAGGGTCTTGTTCAACCGAATGTTGGCCGGAACGGTCTTTTCAATCAACTCGTTGATGCCAGACATACCGATGGTTTTCAGCATGTGCGCAAGTTCTTCCGTGCGCGGCCCGATGTGTCGGGAGGTAAAGGTACCCGTGTTCATTCCTTGAATGGTTTAATTTCGAAGCAAATATACTGTTCTTCCGTTCGCCGATGTTTCATCCTGCGGAAAATCAATCTGCTCATTTCAACAATTATCCTCCCTTTCGGTTCGACTACATTTGTACATTTGGCAAAACTCCTTTATGAAGGTCATAGCAGTACTCACTTTTTTATTCTCTTTTTTTCTTTCTGCTCACGCGCAGGATGAATGGGTGGCCGACCTGAAAGGGGTTGCCGGTAGTATGATCGCTGATCTGCGCATTACGCCAACTGATAGCCTTTGCATTCAACGACCAAGCTCCACAACAGATGTGGATGGCGCACTTTTATCCTCACTCGGTGCCGTGTTCGTGAACCAAGTAGCCGCGGTAGCTAAAGGGGCCTACATCAACTACCCTTGCTCTCAACCAAGCGGCATCACGGTAACCCCAACTGTTGAAATTGCAAACAACCTCATTGAACTCAAAGTACAGGTTGAATCGCCCAGCTGGTATTCAAAAATATACCTACCGCTTCCTCAAAATGGCATTGACTCGGTAGATGTCTTCAACCAAACAGCCTTTCGCTTGCCCCAACTCCCTGCGGCCGCTACCATTGTACGTATGTCTGGGGCTGAAATACCGTGCATACTTACAAAAACAGACGGCATCGACCTAGAGTTTGAAACCACGCGCAAAGGGAAAATAAGCCAACGATCTCTGCATAAATCGGAGGTCTTTGCCGTTCGCTTCAACACAGGCGAGTGGGTGCTCTATGGTCCTGATCCCTTTTTGGGCGATGACTATTCGGTGGATGAAATGCGCACCTTTATTGCTGGCGAGAACGATGGGCGCAACCACAACATCACGCCAACAGTTATTGGTGGTGTAGTAGTAGGTGCTGCCGGACCGCTAGTTACGAATGGGGCGCTTGTGTTCTCTGTGTTGCCTGCCGTCCTTTATGGTGTATATCCGTTGGTGCCGTATATTAAGGTGCAAGGAAAAAACATCTCTAACCCAGATTATAAACACAATGAAGTCTATGCTGCCGGTTATGAGCGCACCGCCCGCCCTAAAAAGGTCGTGGGCGCATTCAAAAGCGCTGGGGCAGGCATGGTAGCAGGTATCATAACCTATTTTATACTTTCCAAATAGCATGATGCGTCGCTTGGCAGCTTTTCTGGTTCATTCCAATGTGTGGATTGCTACCGGTGCCGCTGCCCTCGCCTTAGAAACGTCGTGCTTACTTGGTTTTGAGCCGGTTTGGCCCGCAGCAGTTCAACTGTTTTTGGCCACCTTCATGGTGTACTCCCTGCAGCGCCTTGTGAAAGTGCAAACGGAGAAATTTCCTTCAGACGCACTCGTTTTTGCTGCAAGGCACCGTAAGGCACTTCTGGCGGCCGTTCTGGCGTGTGCTGTAGGCGGAGCGTTTGTGCATGTTCAGATCACAAATTCTTTTGTGGTTCTAGCGCTATTGGTTGGAGCATTCAGTGTGCTCTATGTTGCGAAGATTTTTTCGCTTCAATCTCAAAAGGTGGCGTTGAGAGAAATTCCCTTTGCAAAGCTCTGGACGGTAACACTGGTGTGGGCTGTAGCAACTGCGGTGCTTCCCATTGTTCAGTTCGGAACGCTCTCCTCTGAATCCCTCTCACTGATACTCGAACGCTGGTTCTTTTTGGTCGCCATTACGATTCCATTCGATATCCGCGATTTGCAGGTCGATCCGCCTCATGCGCGCACGCTTCCAATGCTCATTGGTGTTTCCAGGGCTAAGAAAGTAACGTGGGTCTTTTTTGCGTTGGCTTTGCTCGTTAACTTCTACCGCTTACACGCGGGATGGTTGGTTCCCACGCAGGTACTCGGCTTAGCAGGGGTGTATGTCATCGCCATTTTAGTTACTAGCAAAGTCACACCGCAAGTAAACCACCTCTACTGTGGCTTCGGTTTAGATGCCACACTGATCCTGCACGCCACGGCGCTTTTATTGAGCGTAGGCTAAATCAAGGGCCTCGCAAAACGCCTTGGCTGCTCGGGCAATATCATCGCCGCTGTGCGCGGCAGAAATAAAGCCTACCTCATATCCGCTCGGGCCTAGATAAATACCTCTTTCCAGCAGTGCTCTGTGTAAAACGGTGAAGTATCGCATGCTATGCGGATCAATCTCTGACGATTTGCGAATGAATACCTGGTCTGAAAAAGCCAGCCAGAAAATAGATCCACGCGTGAATATGTTGAACGGATAGTTGTGTTTGCGAGCATGTGCCAACACAGGCTCAACCAATGCTTGGGTCTTGGCTGCCAAGCCTTCATAAAAACCAGGCGCAAGTAACTCACGCAATTGCGCAGCCCCAGCTGCCATGGCTACCGGATTTCCCGACAATGTGCCGGCTTGATAAACAGCCCCATCAGGCGCTACATGACTCATGATTGCGGCACTCGCACCATAAGCACCTACCGGCATTCCACCTCCAATAATTTTTCCGAATGCCATCACATCTGGCTGAATGCCATACAAACCCGCTGCTCCTTCAAAACCAACGCGGAATCCCGAAATAACCTCATCAAACAACAAAATTATACCTTCACGAGTGCACACCTCACGCAGGAAACGCAGAAAATCTATGTCTTGAATCAACAAGCCATTGTTTGCCGGAATGGGCTCAATGGCCATGCAGGCAATCTCACCGCTGTAGGTTTTTACAGCTTGTTCAACTGCCTCGCGATCATTCAGCGGAAGCACGATGGTCTCACGTGCATAAGCTTCAGGCACCCCCGCTGATGATGAGGTTCCCAACGTAGCCAAGCCGCTCCCTGCCTGAACAAGCAAAGCGTCCACATGTCCGTGATAACACCCGTCGAACTTGATGATTTTGCTTCGTCCGGTCACCCCTCGTGCGAGGCGCAGGGCCGACATAGCAGCTTCAGTTCCGGAACTTACAAAGCGAATTTTTTCAATGTACCGGTGGTTCGATAAAATCAACTCGGCTAACTCGTTCTCTAACCGCGTTGGCGCTCCGAACGATGTGCCATTTTCAACCGCAGCAATAATGGCTTTTCGAACGGCAGGGTGGTTGTGTCCCAAAATTAGCGGCCCCCAACTGTTACAAAAATCGATGTACTTATTTCCATCTGCATCCCAAATGTAGGCGCCGTCGCCTTTTTCAATGAAAAGCGGACTTCCGCCCACTGACTTGAAGGCGCGCACAGGACTGTTTACACCTCCCGGAAAAAAGGTCTTTGCTTTTTCGAATAACTGGTTCGATTGGGTTTGATTCAGCATGCAGGTAAAAGAATGAATCGTGGATTTTATCGTTATTTGCTGCAAAATTACCATAAAAGAACGTAGATGGTGTTTCAAAACAACGAGCAATTTGCCCGCGACCTCGATCAAAAGGATGTTCTGTCGGGCTTTCGAGATAAGTTTTTGTTTCCAGAAGTAAACGGACAAAAAAGCATTTACTTCACTGGTAATTCGCTTGGCTTGCAGCCGGTGAGCGCGCGCGAGGCTTTGCTCACCGAACTAGATGACTGGGCAAAATGGGGTGTGGAAGGGCATTTCCATGCTCAAAATCCTTGGTATAGCTACCACGAGCGATTCAGCGAACAACTGAGCGCTGTGGTGGGTGCAAAACCGCATGAGGTGGTGGCTATGAACGCGCTTACGGTCAACCTTCATCTGCTCATGGTTTCTTTCTTCAGACCGCAAGGAAAAAGAAAAAAGCTGCTTTGTGAGGCAAAGGCATTTCCGAGTGACCAGTACGCCATTGAGTCGCAACTGCGTTTTCACGGCTTAGATCCACAAACAGATATGATTGAGGTTGCTCCAAGACCGGGAGAACACCTCATTCACGACGAAGATATTATAGAGGCCATTCAACAAGCCGGAGATGAGCTCGCTTTGGTGCTAATCGGCGGTGTGAACTACTATTCAGGACAGGTGTTCGATATGCAGCGCATTGCAGAAGCGGCGCATAGTGTAGGGGCGCTTTGTGGATTCGACCTCGCCCATGGTGCCGGCAACTATCCCGTGCAATTGAACGCATGGAAGGTAGATTTTGCCTGTTGGTGTAGCTACAAATACCTGAACAGTGGTC
This sequence comes from Bacteroidota bacterium, assembly GCA_046047375.1. GTDB lineage: Bacteria > Bacteroidota > Bacteroidia > Flavobacteriales_D > Sanyastnellaceae > RI-182. The sequence continues at coordinate 7,218 of JBJOIB010000226.1, read as the reverse complement.
CGGGAGCAGTTTCTGGAATTTTCGTGCATGAAAAACATGCCGCCAACCCGGATCTACCGCGGTTCGCTGGCTGGTGGGGACACGATAAATCGGTGCGTTTTAAAATGGAACAGGGCTTCAAACCCATTCCTACCGCTGAAAGCTGGCAACTGTCTAATGCACCGGTATTCAACATGGCCATTCACAAAGCATCGCTCGACTTGTTTGCTGAGGCAGGCATGGATCGCCTTCGCTCGAAAAGCTTGCTGCTCACTGATTACCTCGCCTTCGTCATCGATGAGGTGGCACGCGATACAGGTGCTGAATTGGAAATAATTACCCCGCGCGACCACCATCGCAGGGGTGCTCAATTGTCGCTACTCGCTCATGGCTTCGGTAGAAAATTGTTCGATGCGTTAACCGAACAAGGCGTAATTGCCGACTGGCGCGAACCTAACGTCATTCGCGTAGCTCCAACTCCTATGTACAATAGTTTTTCTGATGTATATCGCTTTGGTACCATCCTAAAGCAAGCCCTCATCGAAAATTAATGGGAAGAGAATAGAATCCTTATTCACTGCTTATCTTTGCTCGTATGGACAGAACTCGCTTCGCAGTTATCGGTATCGGCCGCTACGGCACCCAAATCGCACATCGCTTGGCTTCGAAAGGTGCAGAAGTATTTGCGTTCGACAACCGGTTGGATCGCATTGAAAACATCAAAGATGAAGTGTCTCTGGCTGTGGCTTTGGATACAACAGACATCAAGGCTATGAAGGCGCAGAACATTGATGAAATGGACGCTGCTATCGTGGCCATCGGTGAAAACTTTGAAGCAACTATTCTCACCGCCTTGAACCTGCTCGATTTGAAGGTTCCACGGGTCATTGTGCGCGCCAGTGGCGAAAACCAGATGCGCATCTTGAAAAACATTGGGGTTACTGAGATTCTCGCTCCGGAAGAAGAGTTTGCAAGCCTGGTAGCTGAACGCCTCATCAACCCAAGTATCACCGCGTTTTTGCAACTTCCTGATAACTACGAAGTGGCTGAGATTAAAGCACCACGGCAAATTGCTAATCGTACCCTCGGCGACATCAACCTGGTGAACAAGTACAACCTCACGCTCATAACGGTAAAACGCTGCTATGAAGAAGAACAAGAGGGCGAACTGGTGAAGGTAGAACACATCCTTGGAGTGCCTAAAGCCGAAATGGTGCTGTACGACACCGATACGTTGATTGTTTTCGGAACGCTATCCAACGTAAAGCGCTTCCTCGAAATCAACGAATAACGGTAACCTGTCCATTGATGTCTTGCCACGAAGACAGGGTTCCGGAATCTTCCTCTATGTAGCGATATCGGATGTGATATCCGAATACATCTGAAGGCACGTAGTGATTCCCTTCGGATACATTGCCCGTCCAACCTTCGTAAATGTTTGTCGTCTCAAATACTTTCATTCCCCATCGATCCCAAATCACCATTTCAAAGTCGGCAATGTGGCTGCCCACGGCTTTGAAAACGTCATTTACTCCATCGTTGTTCGGGGTTATAGCGTTCGGCACGTACAAGGTGTAGCCCGAGCAGAATTCAAACACCCGGCACTGGAAGGTAGCACTGCATCCAAATCCATTGGTGATTTCAACGGAATACACCCCTGTAGCATTCACCGTTCTCTCTGGCCCGGTTGTTCCATCGTCCCATAGGTAAAGTGCTCCAGGTGTTTCCGCTGAAAGCGATATTTCATAAGGGGGTAGTTCGAAACAAGCGGTGGTATCAGCTACCAAGGTGTTTTGAGGTGCAGGTAGAAAGGTATATGTTATGGCATCTTCTGAGGAACATCCGCCGGAAGATACAATAACAGAATAGGAGCCTCCTGTTGTAATTTCAATGCTAGGAGATGTTTCCCCGGTGCTCCAAAGCCAAGAATCGCCATCAGCAGCGGCATTCAATTCAATTGCTTCGCCATCACAAGCAATATCGTTCGGGCCAAGATCCACTTGTGGAGAAACGCCGGTTACTATGTCTGTAGCATCAAAATGAGTACATCCAAAGGCATTGGTTACTTCAAGCGAATATACCCCCGGGGTGTCAACTGAAATGGAGGCTGAGGTGCTTCCGGTGCTCCAATTGTACACCACGCCGGTCAAACCAGACTCAAGCACTACAGGTTCACCATCGCAAATGGTGTAAGTATCCTGAAATTCAAATTGCGGAGCTGGTTGGAATTCCACTTCTACCACATCTGTTTGTTCGCAACCGTTTGCACCGGTAGCTGTCACGCTATAAGCACCTGTTGCCAGAACTTCGAGGGTCGAACTTGTGCCGCCTGTATTCCATTGGTAGGCCACGGCATTGCAGGTTGCGTCGAGCAGAATCGTAGATCCATCGCAACCTGTGAGATCGGGACCGAGATTCAAACCGGGCGATTGCAGGGTGTTCACTTCTATCGAAGCACTGCGCTCACATCCATTGTCGTATGTAATTGTAGCGGTGTAAATGCCACCCGTGGTTATTTGAATGGAAGTGCCCGATTGTCCGTTACTCCAACTAGCCTCTTGCGGGGCAACCAATGTGGCCGCCTCTCCCATACACAGGTCAAACGGCTCCCCCAAATCAAACGGTGTTGTGAGTAAGTGCACCACCAGGGTATCCCGTGCCACACACCCCGAAAGGTCAATGGCTTCCACAATAAATGTACCTTCTGACTCCTGCGCCAACTGCGCTTCCTGGAGGTTTGCATCTATAAAAAGTTCTGATGGATACCAGGTCCAATTCAGAGGATCTTCCGTACTCGCAATGGCAGTCAGGGTACCATCGAACAAACAAACACTTTGATCTTCTCCGGCATCGATGGTGAAGCCAGATGTAACTTCAACTTCTAGGGTTTCAGTCACTGCGCATCCACCGGGTAAGGTGAGAACTAATTCATACTCAACAGATGAGGTAGGCGATGCCACAGGGTTCAATACCGTCGCTGACGATAGAGTGCTCGGATGGTTCCATTCTACGGTAACACCGGTCAAATCGCCGCTAAAGCTCGCTTGAATGGGCAGCTCAGCACCCTCGCAAATGGTGGCTGATGCAGGCGATATAGTCAAGTCGTAGGTTGCCGGAACAGCTACGTTGATTTCAGTTTCGTAGTTGCACCCAAGGTCTGATGAGATCTCCAACCCAAGCACATCATTCACGGTTGGTGCGAAGTTAATTTCGGGTTGAAATGGGGTTGGAATAGTCGTATTCGTGGTGGTCCAGACATAGGTGTAGGTGTCAGGGCCGCTAACGGTGGCATCAAGCAGCACTCCTTCTGCATCACAAACCATAAGGTTCGCAGGTAAAGAGAGTTCAATTGGAGTACCAACATCGATGGTCAGGGTATCTGTATACATGCACCCATATAACGGGTCAGTGTAGCTCACGGTATAAAGGGTGGCTGCCACAGGGGCCACTTCAATGGCATACGTGGTGGCACCTGAGTTCGACCATGTATACGCCCCTGAAGTGTTGGCAGCACTGATACACACATTGTCGAGCGCCCAGTTGTCTGCATTAGCTCCTGAATTCGATAGCTGGCGCCAACGGAAGCGCGTTTGCGACGAGAGCGCCGCATCGGGAAGCGGTATAGTTACATCTGTCCATGAAAGGTAGTGACTCTCTTCAAGAAGCATCAATTGCACCCACGGACCACTGCCGTTGAGGGCATATTCTAGCACCACATCTTCACCTGCGGAAGCATCGGCGCAAGGAATAGCTCCACTTCCAATCACAATGCTAAATCGCACGCTGCCTCCATTGGTCAAATCAAAGGGTTGGGTGGTTGCCATTCTGCTTCCCGCACCATTGAAATAAAGTGCCTGACCGTCAACAGAACCGCAATTGGTATTCAAAGAACCATTGGAAATGCCTGACCACAAAGAGGAGTTGGTAGTTGATTCAAAAAAATCGTCTTGGAGAACTAATTCTTTGTATGCCGTCAAGTCAAGGGATTCTCCTGCACAAACAAAGGTGTTGTCAGCACGCAGATCGAACGTCGAGATCTGTCCGTCTCCCACTTCAATGAAGATTTCAGCTTCGCCCGATGAGCAGCCCCCGGGTGTAGTTACAACAACATTTAAGGTAGTGCTCGACAGTGGGGTGGCAAAGGTGCTTTCAAGCGAAGTGTTTTGGACACAAGAAACGGGAGTCCATTGGTAGGTGTAAAATTCGGAGTAAGGACTAACGGTTGCCTCAATAGAAATGGATTCGTACTTACAGATGCTTACATCTGAAGCCACTATGGAAACGGCTAAGGGCTCGGCGGATTCCACAAGGAAAAATTCATCGTTCAAACAACCACTAGTGGCATCCAAGCCTTGTGCTATATAGCCATTGGTAATGATAGGCGGAGATAGTGTAAAGCTGTTTCCTTCTGCTAGTATGGAGTCTGTGCCAGCGATTGTCCAAGTAACGTTGGTCCACGTAGCATCGGCTTGCAAGGTTACTTCGTTGGAGGTGCACACAGAAGTTACAACCTGTGAATTTGCCAGCTGTGAGAATGAACCGGCAGAATAAGCATAACTCTCTGCTTCGCCCGTACCGTATACGTAAGCGGTAATGCCATCGGGTGACTGCAGGGTATGGCTTCCCGTGGCAATGGTAATTTGAGCAAACGAAAAGCCAGGTGCGGCGGGAAATGACGAAAACAGCGAAGATTGCAGGAGCACGCCGTCTAGTTCTACTGAACCCGATCCGTTGGTAGGAACCACAATGTTTAGTCCATGCTCTGTTATTATGTCTGAATCTACTGTGCTGAAGGTAACTTGATCAATGCGTTGGTTGATATCGTTCAAAATCATCATGGCCGGATCTCCCGCCAGTGAGCAGGTTATGCCTTGCATGTATTGAATTACAGATATGCCTTTGTTTGCGCTTATGTATTGGGCCGTCGTTATATTATTGTATTCAGCAAATTGTCCGGCCGACAGCCCTACCAGGGCGCCGTTGTTGACACTGAACAACGTATTGTCTTCATGGGCTAAAACACGATAAGTGTATCCATTGGCGAAGCTAAACGGCACAACTAAAAACTCGCTTCCCCATGTGTTAACAGGAAAGTTCTGGTCAAACGTATGATCACAGGCACCGCAAGAACTGAATACATTCGCGCAACCGGTTCCACTGAATACAGCAAATGGTCTGCATAATCCACTGGCTTCCGTTGCTTTTATTCTTGTTCCGGTAAAATCACCTGTTCCACTCGCTGCTTTTACCTGGTAGCTTTCACCTCGATCAAGTTGCACGGTAAAAGGTTCACCGGCCGGATGTCCACCCTGTGTGTTCGCCGAAGGGGTAATTTCTACCTCCGTGCCATCTGCTGTGGCCACAATCAGAAATTCGGAACTGTAGAATTGTCCGGGATAGGAGCTTATGCGGTAGTCAGACCCCAAAGCTGCTGTTGGCAATACTTTAGAGCCATCTGCAGAAAAGCTATTGAAGTTGATGGCGAAAACAGACACGGTATCGAGGGTGCTTATGAACACTCCTTTTTGTTCTACCACTTCGCTGGCATAGTGCTCAGCTATTTCGTTCGGAATGGTGACAGTAGTTGTGGTATTAGCATTCACCGTGAAATTGGCACTCCATCCAACGGCTGGAATTTCAAGGATACCTGCGGTGTTCTGATCGGAGGTAATGAACACGTCCAAACTCTCTTGGGCCGGCTCATTGGCGTAATTTTGCATGAAGCCCACCCAGAACTCTTTGCCTTTGGTAGGAACAACGTCCTGCGCCAAAAGGCCAAAGTTCAACCATGTCAAAGCGGCAGCAATGATGTTGATTCGCAATAGGTGACTCATCTTAATGTACTAGGCACACCACTGGCTGAACATCAGTCATTGGTTGTGAACAGTCACCTTATACGTAGTTTATTCAGAAAAGATATAGTCTATGTCTAAAATCCAGTTGGACCGCACTTCAATGGCTTGTTTGAAATGCCAAATCCGCTCGGGCTGCAGCTGCCGAAAATAATCTCCGGCATCCCACTGATAGTTGTTATTGCGATCGTCGAAAACAAACAAGGTATACGTGCCCGGAATCAACCGGTCAAAGGCTGATATGCCCGATTCAACGGATTGAATGGAGATCTGCTCACCGTTGCGCAACAAGACCAGTCGAGGCTCCTTTATTTCTTCAGGTAAATCCATGTTTATATTCAACGTACCAAGAAAATCGTCTCGGTGCATGATCGTTTTCCAAGACAATGTATCAGTCATCCAACCTTCCCGACTGACTACGGCACCCGGATTCAGTGTAAACCGGTATTCTTTTCCAGATTCTCGATTGAAGGCTATCAGCGCTTCGAATGGATTAGATGTAGACTCCAACCTCGCATCCAGCGGGAGACTATCGCATGATACCAGCAGTTGCGCATCGTTGAAAGCCGCTATTGGACGAGAAAAGCGAATGCGCAATGAGTCTTCCGATCGAGCAGAAACTGGGGCTCGCTGAACAACCTGGAGCACTTGTTCCAACGCCTCAGGGGTTTCAAACTCCACCGTGTCTGTCATGCCGCGGTCTTGAAGCGCCACCAACGTCAATGGGGTGGATGTCCACCAAATGAAAAGACTATCTCCTTCGGCATACCACGCGGCAGAATCGCTGGTGTTTACCGGGGTAATTTGTGCACTGGCTGACAATGGCAAGTTGAGGGCACAACGCATAAACCCTGTTTCATCGGCCCGGTAAGAACGAAGATATTGGGCGGTATCTTGGGCGGTGCTCATGTGCAACTTTCCCAAAGTAGTATCTGCCTTCAATGAAATGAGGGTATCGAGAAAGGCGAAGCTTTCCGAGAAGTCGTCGTACAGGTAGTTGCTGTTGTCTTCTAACAACGCGAACACCTTGTAATTCCCTGCCTTGAGGTATGTAAAGTTGAAAAGGCCCTCTTGGTTGGTGCGAGTGGCATAGTAAGGACGGGTAGTCAGAGGCAAACTATCGCTATCGTCGCGGTAAAGCATCACGCGAGCGCCTTTTACGGGTTCTCCTGTGAACTCATTTAACACTGATCCTGAAAGCTGGAGCGAATCAAGCTCACGACCTGTTGAGAACACGTATGTGAGGTTCTCAGCCGGATTGCGTTCCGTAATATCAACTACACCATCGCCAAAACTAAAGGTGTAGGTAACATTCGATTTGAGTGCTTCTTCAAAGGATACAATGAGCGTTTTGCCCTTTACCTTAAACACCGGCTTGCCTTCCAAC